>RDXA01000360.1 GCA_004292705.1 Sphingomonadales bacterium
TTTGAAGACGGCTATGCCGGCTCGGGCTTCTCGATCGACGATATCGAACTGCCGACCAACACCGCCAAGGAATACGAGCAGGGCAACATGGCCCACCGCCCGCGCGCCAAGGGCGGTTACTTCCCCGTCGCGCCGGTCGACTCGGCGGTCGACATCCGCGGCGAGATGGTCTCGACCATGCTTGAGATGGGCCTGCCCTGCGACAAGCACCACCACGAAGTCGCAGCCGCCCAGCACGAGCTGGGCCTGACCTTCGGCACGCTGGTGCAGACTGCCGACCGGATGCAGATCTACAAGTATGTCGTGCACCAGGTCGCCCATGCCTATGGCAAGACCGCGACCTTCATGCCCAAGCCGATCAAGGCCGATAACGGCTCGGGGATGCACACGCACATCTCGATCTGGAAGGATGGCAAGCCGATGTTTGCCGGCAATGAATATGCCGGATTGTCGGAAATGTGCCTCTATTTCATCGGCGGCGTGATCAAGCATGCCAAGGCGCTGAACGCCTTCACCAACCCGACCACCAACAGCTACAAGCGGCTGGTGCCGGGCTTCGAGGCGCCGGTGCTGCTGGCCTATTCGGCGCGCAACCGTTCGGCCTCGTGCCGCATTCCCTATGGCAGCGGCGACAAGGCCAAGCGCGTGGAATTCCGCTTCCCCGATGCGATGGCCAACCCCTATCTGTGCTATTCGGCGCTGCTGATGGCCGGGCTCGACGGGATCGAGAACAAGATCCACCCGGGCGAGGCGATGGACAAGAACCTCTACGATCTGCCCCCGGCCGAACTCGCCGAAGTGCCGACCGTGTGCGGACCAGATCGAAGCCTATATGGAACTGAAGTGGGAAGAGGTGATCCGCACCGAAACCACTCCGTGCCCGGTCGAATTCGACATGTACTACTCGATGTAATCGGGCAGGATATTTCCGCGACAAAAGAAAGGCCCGGGAGCGTCCTCCCGGGCCTTTTGCTTGAGCATATCCGCAGCGCTTATTTGCCCGAGGTCATCCCCGATCCGATCCGCAGGTAGCGCTGGATCACCTCGCGCTGGTGGCCCGGATCGGCGCCCGAACAGGCGAACAGCAACTGGCCCACGGGCGAGGGCATCATGGCCCAGGTCACCCGCAGACCGTCGGCATTGCGCGTATCCCAACCGAGCAGCTTGAGCGGCGCAGCGGTGCGCTGCCCGGCAGCGTCGAGCACCAGCGACTTGCGTTCATCGATATTGAAGCCAGCTCCGACAATTGTCGCATCGAACGGCGCATAGAGCGTGTCCAGCTCGGCCTGGATCTGGCTCACCGGAAACTTGGCGAAGGACGTATCGGGCACCCGCACCGTAAAGCAGGTGGTGGGGATCGTTCCGGCCGGGAATTCGAACTTGCGCATTGTGCCATCGAGGCTTGTCGTCCCGCCGTCGGCCATGGTGAAGCGGTACCAGCCAAGCTCGTCCGCAAATACGACCCCTCCTGTGGCAGCCAGAGCGGGATCGGGCCGCAACTGGCCGCGCTCCTCGGCCGGGATGATCACACCGCCCAAGGCATCGGTCGCAGCAGCTTGCGGTGCTTGCGTGTTGCCCTCCAGCGGATTGGCAAGCGGATTGGTCTGCGCGCCCACCGGCGCGGCGAGCGCAAGCAGCGCGGCAACAAGGCTAGGCCGGACGATTGGCATTGATCACCCCCATGTAAAGTCCATGCGTGGCACGCGCAGCATCCCTCACCGCGCTTTGCAGTAGCTCGGGATCGACCCGGTATTGATAGGCCGAATAATCATAGGCCTGGGTCGGCCGGTCGGGCGCGGCCATGTTGGGATCGGTCCACCAGGCATTGGAACGGACATAGGCGTTCCATTCCTCGATCTCGTCGCGGTTGTTGAAGCTGCCGGTCTGCACCAGCTGCCCCGCCTGCCCGACGGCCACCCGGTCCTCGAGGATCAGCCGTCCGCCCTCGCCCGCCAGCGCGATCTTGGCGTGGAAGAAGTTGAAGTGGGTGAACAACGGCACCAGAAACAGCCCCGGCTGGATGCCGACATTCGCGCTCCCGCCATAGACCCGGTGCCCGCTGCCGCTGAGCGCGGCGAAATCGAGTACCAGACTGGGGATCATCACCAGGCAATTCAGCGCCGCCGACATGGCATTGAGCGCACGCGCATTCTTGAGATTGAACGGCGAACGATCAGACAGCGGAGCCTCCGGCCCGATCGTCAGCAGCGGCAGATATTCCGGGCTCACCACCGCCACGGTGCGCGAGTCCGCAAAGGGCTTTTTGACAAAGGGATCGGGCGTCGGTTCGAGCTTCTGAAATCCCTCGCTCGCGGAAATCTCGTTCCACCCAAGCACCGTGCGGCCCGTGGCACGCAGGCGCTCGATGAAGTCGCTGAAGGCGAGGTGCGCAAGCTGGCGCATCATCACGGCATCAACCCCGACCAGATCGGCCTTCAGATCCACAGAGCTTGCACCCGATCCGCCGCTCGCACCCATGCCGTTGCGCATCACCAGCCCGAAGCGATAGGATGGCACCGCGATCCGCGCCGTACGCGCCAGCACTTTGGCCATCACCTGATGATAGTTCTTGAGGCTCATGGCTTCGAGCGGCACCATGCGGTCCGCTGCCTGTGCCGGACTGGCCAGCATGCCGCCCGTCGCCATTGCCCCCATCGCGCCCATGCTGCCTTGCAGCACCGAGCGCCGGTCCCAATTCGCTTCGCTCACTCCGCCCCTCCCCTTTCGAGGCGACCCCGGGGGAAGTTGTATCACTGCGGCGCGAGCGGAACAATCATCCAGACGCCGCATTTTCTCCGTGCCAGCCGACGTATCGAAGCGCTTCACCGCGCGGGGCCAAGCGGCTAAGGCGGCGGCAAGAAATCGAAATCCGGGGAGCCTGATGACCGAATCAATCCTGCTTGTCGCCGGAGGCCTCGTGCTGCTCGCGCTGGGAGGCGAACTGCTGGTGCGCGGCGCGGTCGGCATGGCGGCGCGGCTCGGGATTTCGCCCTTGCTGGCCGGGCTGACGATTGTCGGCTTCGGCACCTCGACGCCCGAACTGGCAACCAGCGTGCAGGCGGCGCTCGCCGGATCGCCGGGCATCGCGATCGGCAATGTGGTCGGATCGAACATCGCCAACATCCTGTTCATCCTCGGCCTTTCGGCGGTGATCCTGCCGCTTTCGGTCAATCCGGCGTCCTTCGCCCGGGATTCGATCGCACTAGGCGGGTCGGCGCTGCTGTGCACCGGGGCGGTGCTGATCGGAGTGCTCGGCCCGCTGATCGGCATTGCCCTTCTGGCCGGACTGGCCGGCTATGTGTGGTGGGCCTACACATCCGAAAGCGCCGCCCACGATGCCGAAGCGCTGCGCCACGAGCACGAGGCCGAAGATCGCCCCGTGCCGCCTGGCACCGGGCCGGTGGTGCTCGGCGGCATGATCCTCGCCGGACTGGCGGCGGCGATTTTCGGCGCGGGCTGGCTGGTCGACGGAGCGAAAGTGATCGCGAGCGCGGCTGGCGTTTCGGAAAGCGTGATAGGCCTCACCGTGGTCGCGGTTGGCACCAGCCTGCCCGAACTCATCGCCTGCATCGTCGCGGTGCTACGCAAGCACGAGGATGTTGCGCTGGGGAATATCGTCGGCTCGAACATCTACAACATTCTCGGTATCCTCGGGCTGACCTCGATCATCAGCCCGATCGCGGTTCCCGCCGAAATCGCCGGGTTCGACATCTGGGTGATGCTCGGTGTTACCTTGCTGCTGATCGTGCAACTGCGCAGCGGCTGGCGACTGTCGCGGCCAGAGGGCGCTCTGCTGGTCGCGCTCTATGCGGGATACACCGTACTGCTTGCCACACGATGAAGCGCATGAGATCCTCAGTATCAGACCGCTTTCCGGGCACGTTATCTGATGCACGAAAGCCACGTTGCAGCGAAATATTCTGTTTCTCTTGCCCTGCCTTTTCCAGCGGTTAGTGTGCCGATCCTTCGCAACGTGTTGCGCAAAACGAATCCCTGCGGGATGCAACAAATTTGAGGTGTCTATGATCAAAGGTGATCGCTTGGCTCGTCCGGCGCTGATGACGGGTGTGGCGCTTGCCGGGCTGATGCTCGGCAGCGGTACTGCCCATGCACAAACCGTCCTGAGCGTGAATGGGCCGCGGCTCGATGTGGCTGAGCTGGAAGATGCGCGCCACCGCGTCCATGTGCTCGATTCGGCCGAGGCCGAGGACGTGCGGCACGACATGGCACCGGCAATCGCCGCCCAGTTCGAGACTTACGTCGGCGACGTGCGGATCGAGGACCAACCGCAGGTCGTCATCGCGCAGCCCGGCACCCCGACAACTGCGCGCGATCCGGTGAACATCAACGGCATCGGTCAAATGATCGTGAGCATTCCAGGTGCCGGCGGCGGCGTGAGCCTCGGCCTGTGCACCGGCACGCTGATCAATCCGCGCGCGGTGCTGTTCGCTGCGCACTGCGTGAACACCCGCCCCGCGACGGCCTATGGCTCGGCCTCGGGCGGCGTGGCCATCGGCTTCGGCTTCAACAACGCAAATGACGTGACCCAGCCGGGCATGGCAGCGGGCACCACGCCCCTGCGCAACTGGCTGTTCGGCTCTGCGGCGCAAGGCCGCGCGCCCAACGCCACCAGCACCAGCGAGTATTTTTACACCGTCAACGGGCTGGTCTATAATCCGCTCTCGCTCGAACCGGCGGCGCAGGGATTTCTCTACGGCGATATTGCGATCGCCTCGCTCGATACGCCTGCCCGCAACATCCCGACCTGGGCGATCTTGCTATCGGCGCTGACTCCGCCGACGCAAACCACGGCGGCCAACGGCACGGGCTATCACGTCGCGATCAGCGGCTATGGTGGCAACGGCATTGGCACAGGCGGAGCGACGGGTGCGATCGATTTCCGTCGCCGCATTGCTGAAAACTGGCTAGGCGCGCTGACTTCCCTGAATGTGCGCGACACGGCCATTTTTGGCGGGTTCAGCGTCAGCCGTCCCCAGAACCTCTACTGGACCGATTTCGACGATCCGCGCCGCGGGACGTCATCGGCTTCGCCATTCGACTTCAACGTGTTCCGCGATAACGCCCTGCCCAACGAAGGCACGACTGCGGGTGGGGATTCGGGTGGCCCGCTGATTCTCGACCGCACCTTTGCCCAGCAAGTGGTGATCGGCGTGTTGTCGGGTGGCTCGCGCTTCTTCGGCGCGCAGCCTTTCTCGAGCTACGGCACCGCATCGTTCTATCAGCCCATCTATCTTTACTGGGACTGGATCGCGCAGAACAATCCCTACCGCTATGTCGGCGCTGCGGCCGGTAACGGCAACTGGGAAGACGCCTCGCGCTGGGTCTCGCTGCAAGATCCCAATTACATGATCATCGGGCCCAACGGCCAGCTGGTGAACGGCGTTCCGTCCAGCCCCGGGGAACAGAACCGGGGAACTTCGGGCCAGTTCGGCCAGGTCTGTATCCAGGGCGCAGTTTCGGGTGCCATCGGCTCCAACAGCTGTCTCGATCTTCCCACCAACACCATCGTGCGGACACCGGGCGGGATCGGCACCTCGGCCAACGAGACGCTCGACGGTGGTGATCGGCTCGGGAACGCGCTGAGCAACAACTTCGGCTCGGCACTCATCAATGCCGATGGCTCGATGTCCGAGGGTGGCGCCATCGCTGCTTCGCAGGAAGCGCAGAATGCGGGCGCGGTCTCGGTGCTGCCGCCTGCCACCATTGCCAACGGCCTGCCGGGCGCGACAAACTTCGTGCCCAACAACACCGCCGGAAACCGGCTGGCGGGCGTGCTGCCGCGCTATTTCGACGTGACGCTGAGCAACAGCGGCACCACCACGCTCAGCAGCACCGTGACGATCGATCGGCTAACCCTGCGCGGCCCAGCCGGGCTTACCATCGCCACGGGCGGGCGCCTCAATTCGCTGATCGATATCACCCAGGCCGGCGGGATCATGACCGCCAATGGCACCCTTACCTCGGTGGGTGATTACACCGTGATGGGCGGCCTTCTGCAAGGCTCGGGCACGATCACCGCACCCTTCGTCAACAGCGTGGCGGGCCAGATTGCGCCCGGCACGATCGGCACCACCGGCACCCTGTCGGTGGGCGGCAACCTCGTGCTTGCCTCAGGGACGCAGTATCTGGTCGATGTGTCCGGGGCTGTGTCGGACCGGGTCGCAGTGACGGGTCGGGCCAATGTCGGCGGCCAAGTTGTGGTCGGAGCGGGTGTTGCCGGGCAGGTGAACGGCCTTGGCCGCCAGTTCACCATTCTCACCGCCACTGGCGGGGTCACGGGCACCTTTAGCGCCCAGAGCCTCTCGGCGATCCTCAGCCAGCAATTCACCTATCAGACCAACGCCGTACTGATGCAGATCCGCGCCGCGAGCTACAACACGGTGATCGACGGGAACAACACGGTGCAGCAGGCCTATGCGCAGCTGTTTGACCAGAACCGCCCGAACGAGTCGCTGGCCGGGCTCTACGCACTGGACTTCGCATCGGTCGACACGATCCGCGGCACCTTCACCACGCTTGCGCCAGTGAACGAGCAAGCGGTGCGGACGCTCGCTGCGCAATCGGTCAACATGGTCCAGAACTTCAACGCTGCGCGCCTGCGCGAAGCGGACAAGTCGCAGGCCGGGGGCAAGATCGCCGTCACCGGACGTCCGCTCGAACTGGCGCAGATGAGCCTTGCGCCCGCGTTGCAGCCGGTTGGCGGCGCGCTGATGGGTCTGCAGGACGGGGACACCCGAGTGACCGAGGCGAACCTGCCCGAAAACGTCGGTATCTTCCTGTCGGGCGGTTATGTCAGCGGGGATGTGGGCAACATGCCCGGCTATCCCAACCGCAGCGGCATGGACGGGTACTACATCTCGGGCGGGGTCGAGTTCTACCCGGGCGAGAACACCATGCTGGGCCTGGCGGGCTACTTCAATTCGCTCAACGCCGATGCCCCGCTTGGTCAACGGGTGGAGAGCGAGACCTACGCCGCCTCGCTCTACCTGCGCCATGCCTTCCCGGATGGACCCGTGATTGACGGCCAGTTCAGCATGGGCAGCATGGGCTTTGACACCCGTCGGCAGGTGCAGTTCCTCGGCGCAGCCCAGACGCTGGAATCCACCTCGGATGATCTGCTGGTTTCGGGCGCACTGGCAATCTCGTATGATCTCGAAAGCAGCATCGGCACCTTCTCGCCGGGGATCGAGGGGCGCTTTGCCAACGTCAATCTTGCGACGGTGCGTGAAGCCGGCGGGACGCTGGGGCTGACCCTTGCCCGCGACAAGTTCGAGAGCAAGCAGGCGCGCTTCGGCTTTGGCTACGAAAAGCAAGGCAAGATGGTCGCCATCAACGCCAATGCTCAGCTGGTGTGGGAGTTTGAGGACGGGCCGCAGCTGCTCGGTGCGAACTTCGCTACGGGCACCGGGCCGAATGCGAATTTCGTGCTCGATACTGCTGACCAGACCTGGGGCGAGGTCGGCATGACCGCGACCATCGGCAACGGCCCGGTGCAAGTCAGCGCCGCCTTCGATACCACCATCGGCCGCGGGAACGCCGATGCGCAGGTGGTGCGCGGCACCGCGACCTGGCGCTTCTAAACGCTCGCCAGGGGCATAAGAAAAGGGGCGTCCGCTGCGTGGCGGGCGCCCCTTTTGCATTGATCCGAGTTCGTCAGCGCAGCGTCAGCATCCCGCGCCGGCCAACCGCGATGAAGCTCGCCACCAGCACCAGCACATAGAACAGCGTCAATAGATCAATCGGTGCAGGGCCAGCGATATAGCCCAGATGGGCAAGCATCGCCCATGTCCCCACCACAAGCAGCACAAGACCATAGGTGATCGCGCCAGCCTCGAGATTGGCCATGCGCATCAGCTCGTCACAGGCGCGATAGATCGGAACCGAGAGGAGGCACCCGATCACCAGACCGCCCGCGCCGATCGCCAGCGCGATCCCGTGCGGCAGCGGGCCGTCCGGCGCGGCGAGTGCCAGCGCAAGCAGGCTCGCCCCCCACACCCCCATCGCTGTCCCCGAGAGGGTGAGGACCTGCTTCTGCTCGCGCAGTTCGTCAGCATCCTCGACATTCAGGAACCGGGCACCGAGCTGCGGGCTGGCTGTCCCAAGGGCGATGCTGGCTCCGATGACCACATAAAGGACCCCGACCAGCGCGGCGATGGTGCCAGATATGCCGAGCCCGCCCACCGTCTCGCTATCGATGAAACGCAGCATTCCGGAGGCGGCAGCAAAGCCGACCACGCCGCCAATCAGCGCCGGGACCAGCACCTTGCGGACCCAGGGGGTCTTCGTCTCGGAGGACTCATCATGCGTCGTCATGCTTCGGGCTCCCACTGATCAATAAACAACTCGGGCACCGCCACCTCGAACAATCGCGCCATGCGCAGTGCGAGAGGGAGTGAGGGATCGTATCTGTTGGTCTCGACGGCGTTGACCGTCTGGCGCGACACGCCAAGCCTCCGCGCAAGTTCACCCTGGCTCCAGCCCTTTGCCTCGCGGTAGTGCTTGAGACGATTTTCCACGCGTATCCTGACCAACAAATTATTGACTTAAAATGATAATCTTGTTCCGCTTGAACCGCAAATCGCCCGCTTTGTAAAGAGCTTTTTACAGACAAGAACTCTTGTCAGTCAAGAGTCTTTGCCACCCTGCAAGAAACAATTTTCCTACCCACCTGCAGCGTGCCTAATTGCCGGGCCTCACCTGCTTCAGGAGGCCCTTCGCCATGCCCTTCATCCCGTCTACCGCGTTGCTTGCGTTGATGCGCAGGCTAGCCGCACTGCCATCCGCTCCTTCTTCCAACACGCGCCAGATCGGCCCGGCCGGGATCGCGCTCGTCAAACGGTTCGAGGGCTGCGCGCGGCTGCGCACGGACGGGTTGATCGAGGCCTACCCAGACCCTGGCACCGGCGCTGAGCCGTGGACCATCGGCTGGGGTGCCACTGGCCGCGATTACTTCAGCGGCGGCATGATCGGCCCCGGCACGCGCTGGACTCAAGCCCAGTGCGACACCCGCCTGGCCGCCGACCTCGCCCGCTACGCTGCCGAGGTCGCTGCTGCGCTCTGCTCGGCACCTACCACGCAAAACCAGTTCGATGCCATGGTCAGCTTCCACTACAACACCGGCGCGATTGCCCGCGCCACGCTGACGCAGAAACACATCGCGGGCGACAACGCGGGCGCTGCACGCGAATTTGCGCGCTGGAACCGCGCCGGCGGGCGCGTGATGAAAGGCCTCGTCCGGCGGCGCGCAGCCGAGGCAGAGTTGTATCTGGCTTGACCCGGACAATGACCGGCGGGCGAGATCGTTACGCCCGCACCGCCGTCGGCGCCCGGCCTTGCAGCGGTTGTGCGGTCGCTAGCCAGCGGAAGACTCGCCCAAGTCTCAATAATCCCGCCTGACCTGCACCAGCACCGAATCGCGCCCGATGGTCGAGACCGTGCCGAGCAGCGCCAGCCAACTGGTGATGCGGTATTCGACCTGCGTGGCGCTGTAACCGCGCCCGTCGGTGACCAGTTCGACATAGATGTCGCGGGTGATATTCTTGCCGATGGCGATGCCGGTGCCGCGCCCGATCAACGGATCAGCACTGACGATGCGCAACTGATCGAGCCCGATCGAGCGGCGCAGCTCGCCGATCGGGTCCAGTCCGCCGCCCCCGCCTTGCAGCGCCGCGAGGGCCGCCGCCAACTGCACCGCATCGGTTGCTGAAAGCGATGTCACCGATCCGCCGAACAGCAGCCGGGCGAGAATCTCCTCCTCGGGCAGGGCCGGATCGCTCGAAAAGGCGATGGCCGGCGACATGGCATTGCCGGTGATCGCGATATCGACATTGGTGCCATTTCTGGAGGTCTCAGCCAACACTTCAAGCCGCGGATTGATCGGCTCGTTCACGTCGAACAGAATGCGTCCGCGGGTCAGCTCGAAGCGGGTGCCTGCGAAGGTATAGTCCCCGCGCACCAGCCGGGCGGTGCCACCGATTCGCGGATCACTCACCGTGCCGCGCAGCGCAATGTCGATCCCCCATTCGCTTTCCAGTCCCAGCCCTTCGACCACAACCCGCCCCGGGGCCGCCGCATTCACCAGATAGCGCCATGCCGTATCGCGGGCCGAAGCCTGCATGCGGCTACGCCCGTCCTCGCCATTGATCTCGCGCGTGGCGATGCGCGGCAGTGCCACGTCTTCGGCGGCGGCCCCCAGCACCCAGCGCGCGCGATCCAGTTGCACGCGTCCGGCGATTGTGCCGCCAAGCCCGCTGGAAACGATCCGCAACGGCCCGGTGATGGTTGCCTCCAGCCCGTTCGCATCGAGCAGCCGCGCGCCTTTGATCGCAGCGCGCAAATCAAGCGCAGGGCCGCGCGCGGCGCTCATCCGGGCAAGGTCGATGGTGCCACTGCCGCTGACGGTGCCACCGCCTGGAGTTGCCCCGGCAAACCGCACCAGTTCGAGCCGCGATCCGGCAAAGCGCCCGCGCGCGGTAACGCCGGTAATGCGGGTGCCGGTGAGCCCGCTCTGCACGGTCAGATCATCCGTCGCCAGCGCGCCGGTGATGCGCGGGTCGGCGAGCGTGCCGGTTGCCCGCGCAGCGATCCGCACCGGGCCGGCAAGATCAAAGGCCTCGACCGCGGCGAGCCGCCACAGCGTCTCCGCTGCGCCATTGAAAGCGAGCCGCGCATCGAGCCGTCCGCGCATCAGCCGCTGGGTCAACGCGCCGGCGGGATCGAGACCCGTGATCCCGAACGACAAGTCGCCGCGCCGGTCGTCGCCCTCGAACAAACGGGCAGCCGCGGTCATGCGATCGGCAGCCAGATCGACCGCACCGAGCACATTGATGGGCTTGGAGGACAGCACGAGCCCGGCCCGGCTGAACCGGTCGATCCGTCCGCGAGCCCGTGCTGTTGGCGGGGCACGGCCGTCCTGCCGGTAGTCGATGACCCCGGTCAGCCGCCCGCCCAGCCCGAGGTCTGCGCCCGCCAGATCAAGGAGCCGCATTGGCATACGCGCCAGTTTGAGTTCCAGCGCGGTGGTCTCGCCTCCGAAGGTGCCCTCGGCAATGACAAAGCCCCCGCCAAAGCCCACCTGCGCGGCGGCAAGCCGCCATCCGGTGCCCTCTTCAATTGCGGTCAACACCGCGCGGCGCGGCATGGTGATCCGGGCATTGCCATATTGCCCGCGCGCGACCGCTGCGATCCGGTTGGGCGCGACATCAGCGTCGAAGTTCAGGGCAAAACGGTCGGCCCGCCGTCCAGAAACCGTGCCAGTCACCTTGCCGCTGCCATTGGTAATTGCTGCCTTGGCGGTGAGGTTGGCGAGGCTGAGCCCGCCATATTCGAAACCCGCAGCGGTAATGTCTGCGTCCACGCTGGTATTGCCGTCGGCATAGCGACCGGTGGCAGCGATATCGGCGCGCGCGATACTGATCGGCGTGGCTCCGCCGAAACTGGCATTGCGTGCGGCAAGATCGACTGCAAAACCGATGGTGCTGGCCCCTTGCGGGCGGAAGGCGAGCGTGCCGTTCACCCCGCCACCAGCAAGCCGCAAATCGCCCGCTACGCCCGCCTCTTCCAGCACCACGCCGCCGGTGATGATGGTACGATAGACCTCCAGCCGGTTGACCGCGATGCGGGTCGGCGCGTTCTCGGGCAGAAACAGCTCGAGTGTGCCTTCGAAGTCGCCGAGCAGCGATCCGCCTTGGACGTCGAGCCCGAAGCCATCCCGGCTCGGCGCGAGCGCAATGCGCACATCCTTCAGCCCCGCCGCAGGGTAGGGATCAGCCAGCACCAGCACGGCGCGCGGGCCATCGGCAGCGATTTCGGCATCGAAGCGGAAGGGGCCATATTGCGCCTGCCGCCCACTACCTGCGAGCACAGTGCGGGTGACGCCGCCGCCGGTCACGACCTTGCTGTCGAGCCGCGCGGTCAGGCGCGGTGCGGTGATGGTGGTATTGCGCAGCACTATGGCCTGCCCGGCCCCCATGCCGAGTTCCCCCTTGAAGCGTACCTGCTCGCCGACAAGATTGACGACCGTGGCATTGCCGATGCGATTAAGTGTGCCGGCCAGATTGGCGCGCAGGCTCCAGGGCGCAGCCGGGCCGAAGGTAGCGAGGATCTTGGCATTGGCGGTGACCTCGCCCGCGCCGTCTAACTTGAAACGGCTGGCGGCAACCGGCCCGGCCACGGCATAGGCCCCGGTGCGGATGTCACCGCGCAGAGCCAGCGTCGCGTCGAGCCCGGGGAAGGTAATCTGAGCGCGGTCGGCGGCCAGCTTCTGGCGCGCAAAGTCATAAGTGAGGAGGCCACTTGCCTTCCCCTTGACGAGCCGAGGATCGGCCTGCGGATTGCCGGTCGCCACCCGCTCGGCGGTGAGCGCGAGCGGGACGCTGAGCACCCCGCCCGCCAGCCGCGCACTGCCCGCCTGCGCGAGCCCGGTGGCGGTGACCCCGGCGACGGCAAGGCGTCGGACGCCGATCTCGTGCCGGATTCCGAGATCGTCGAAGGCACCTGCAAGACTGGCGACGAGCGTGCCACCCTCGATCCGCACAGGCTCGCCGAACAGGTCGGGATTGCGCAAGGTCAGCCGGATGCGCGCTCCATCGACGAGATTGTCGGCAAGGTCGGCAACGCCGCCCACACGCAGATCGAGCCCGGAGGAGACCGCCGCGGCCTGGCCTTCGATCACGCTATCGGCGAGCGTAAATCTGGCAGCGAGCGAAGTCGTCTCACCCAGCGCGCGGGACGTCAGCGAATCGCGGGAGAGGCCGGCGCGTAGCTGACCGAGCACCCCATATCGCCCCGCGTCATTGGTGATGCGAAAGGCCGCAATCGGCTCGCCCGCCGCGCCAATCCGCCGTGCCACTGCCGCACCGCGCCAGCGCGCCCATGTGCCGTCGCCGACGATGCGCGCACCATAGCCCGCCTCCAGCCCCGCAAGGCCCGCCAGCACGCCATCTTTGGGGGCGAGGTAATCGCCCTCGATGTCAAAGCGATCCCCATCAGGCTCGACATCAAGCATCAGCGCAACACGATCCTCCGCGCCGAGCCGCGCCTTGGCATCGATCAGGGCCCGGCCCTCACGGATATCGATCTTGGCGGTAAGGTTCGCCCGCTCGTTACGCGGCGTGGCGACGCCATTGGCGATAACGAGGTTCTCGATCCTGAGCTGGTCGATGCGAATGTCGAAATCGGGCAGGAGAGGCGCGTCAGGATCACCGGGGAGCAGTTCAGGCAGCCGCGTCAGCCGCCCGCGCCGCACCGTGACCTCGCGGATATCGAGCCCGCTCCACAACCAATTGAGGGGCCGCCAGTCGAGCCGGACCTCGGGGACGGTCAGGAACGCCCCTTTCGGATCGCTCACCACCACGCGCCGCAGCACCGCCTGCCGGTAGATGTCGCCCTCGATCCGGCCGACACTGATCCTCAGGCCCGAAGCGGGCGCGGCAGCCGCAATCCGATCGGCAATGAAGCGCTTGCCGATCGGGGTCGCAAAAAACAGCGCCGCAAGGAGAACCGGCGCCAGCACCACCGCCAGCGCCCAGCCCAGCCCTTTGCCCCAACGCCGCGCACGACCGCGCGGCGGTATGCGTTGGAGAGGGGACGGCATAGTGGTCCCGGCGAGGGTCTCCGCTTCCCCCACCATCAGAACGCCTGCCCGAGACTGACATAGACCACCACCCGGCTATCGAACTGCGTCGGGTTGAGCGGGGTTGCCACGTCGACACGGATCGGCCCGAAGCTGGTCTTGTAACGCAGGCCCACGCCCGCGCCGAACTGGATAAAGCGGAAGTCGGGGGTCGATCCCAACCCGACCGAGCCGCCGTCGACAAAGGGCACCACCTCGACTGCGCCGCCCAGCAGCGGGGTCTCGATCCGCGCCTCCAGCGAGAATTCCACCAGCGAAGCCCCGCCCACCGCCTCGCCGCGATCATTGCGCGGGCCTACACCCTGGAAGCCATAGCCGCGCACCGATCCGCCGCCGCCCGCATAAAGCCGCCGCGAGGGGGCGATCGTATCGCGGTCTGCGCCCTGGATCGTTGCTGCCCGCAGCCGTGCCGCCAAAACCGACGAGCCAACCTGATGGTAATAGCTCGCGTCAGCCTGAGCGCGCAGATAATAACTCTCGCGCCCTTCCGAACGCGAAGCTTCCGGTGCGAGGAAGAACGTTGCGCGATAGCCGGTTGACGGATCGAGCAGATCGTCGCTCGCATCCAGCGTGATGCTGCCGAATAGTCCGCCAATCAGATAGGTCTGGCGCGGCAGCGCGATCGTCGAACTGCGTGCCAGCCGGTTGCGCTCGTCGGTGTAGAGCAATTCGCCGCCCACCTGCCAGCTGACCGGCTTCTGGAACAGGATGTTCGACACCTTTTCGAAGGTCGTGCGCATCCCGAACCCGCGCGAATCCACCGCCAGCGTGGTAATGTCGCTGGCAAAGAGGTCAGCGGTCAGCACCTGATCGCGCCCGAGAAAATTGTTACGCCTGATCCCTATGCTCGCCAGCGCCTCGCGGGTGCCGAAGATGCCGCGCAGCCGCAGGGCGCCCTCGGGCGGGAAGAGATTGCGGTGCTCCCAGCGCCCCTCAAGCTTGAAACCGTCCTCGGTGCCATAACCGATAGCGCCTGCAATGGTGCGCACCGGCGCGCGCTCGAATGCGACATCGAGCGCGACTTCGCCGGGTGCGCCATCCTGCGGCGCGCGGGTTTCGCGCGGGGTCACAGTGACACTGGAAACGAGACCGGTGGCAATGATCGCGCGGCGCAGATCGGTTTCAAGGCTCTGCCGGAACACGTCGCCTTGATCGAACCGGGCAATGCGCGACAGGTGCCGGCCCGAAAGAAAGCGCGGATCGGTGCTGACCACTTCGCCGAAAACATACTTCCCGCCCGGTGCCACATCGAGCGTCAGGTCGCCTTCCTGCCTGGCATGGTCGATCAGCAGCTGGGGTTCGGCCACTTCGGCAAAGGGATAACCGCTTTCACCCAGCGCGACGCGCAGTTCGATCTCCTGGCTGACAATGCGGTCGGCATAAAGCGGATCGCCCGGCTGGATACCGAAAGCGGCGATCAGTCGGC
>RDXA01000361.1 GCA_004292705.1 Sphingomonadales bacterium
TGCTTACGGCGCCAACGTCAATCAGATGATCGAAGGCGGCGTCTGGGCCGATCCCGATGAACTGGCGAACGCCTTCGAGATCAACAAGGGCTTTGCCTATGGGGTCTCGGGCAAGCCGGTGCAGCAGCGCGAATTGCTGCAAAGCGCGCTCTCGACCGTCGATTTCACCTATCAGAACCTCGAAAGCGTCGAGCTCGGGATCAATGATGTCGACCAATATGTCGACGGCCTTGGCGGCGTGACCCGCTCGGTCGCGCGGGCCAAGGGGGCCGAGACCCCGGTCTACATCCTCGATGCGACGCGCGGCACCACCAAGGTGCGCACGCTGTCGGAACAGATCGACCTCGAAGCGCGCACCCGCACGCTGAACCCCAAGTGGTTCGAAGGCCTGCTCGAGCACGGCTACGAAGGTGTCCGCCAGATCGAGGGCCATGTGACCAGCACGCTCGGGTGGTCCGCCACCACCGGGCAGGTCGCGCCTTGGGTCTACCAGAAGATTTCCGAGACCTTCGTGCTCGATGCCGACATGCGTCGGCGCCTGTCCGAACTCAATCCCAAGAGCGCAGGGCGCGTGGCGGGGCGCTTGCTCGAAGCCTGCGACCGCAACCTCTGGGCACCCGACGAAGCGACGCTCGCGGCCTTGCGTGAAGCCAATGACGAGCTGGAGGACCGCCTCGAAGGCGTGTTCCCGGCGGAATGACCAGAGGGATCTGACGAAATGAACCTGCACAGCCCATCATCCAGCTTCAACCCGCCCGACGGCGAAGGCTCGGTCCAGGTCGCGCTTGATCCGGCCGACAAGATCAAGGGCGCCAAGGTCTTTGCGGTCTATGGCAAAGGCGGGATCGGGAAGTCGACCACCTCGTCGAACCTCTCGGCCGCCTTCTCGAAGCTTGGTCACCGCGTGCTCCAGATCGGCTGCGATCCCAAGCATGACAGCACCTTCACGCTGACCAAGAAGCTGATGCCGACGGTGATCGACGTGCTCGAAACGGTCGAATTCCACGCCGAGGAACTGCGGCCCGAGGACTACATGTTCGAAGGCTATAACGGCGTGATGTGCGTCGAGGCAGGCGGGCCTCCGGCAGGCACCGGCTGCGGCGGCTATGTGGTCGGGCAGACGGTGAAGCTGCTGAAGCAGCACCACCTGCTCGAAGAAACCGATGTGGTGATCTTCGACGTGCTGGGCGATGTGGTGTGCGGCGGCTTTGCAGCACCCCTGCAACATGCCGAACGCGCACTGGTGGTGGCGGCGAACGATTTCGACAGCATCTTCGCCATGAACCGCATCGTCGCGGCGATCGCGGCGAAATCGAAGAACTACGATGTGCGCCTCGCCGGCGTGGTCGCCAACCGCAGCAAGGACACCGACGAGATCGATCGCTTCTGCGAGAAGGTCGGCATGCCGCGCCTTGCGCATTTCCGCGACGTCGATGCGATCCGCCGCTCGCGCCTCAAGAAGTGCACCTTGTTCGAAATGGGCGACGATCCTGAAGTGATCGCTGCGCAGGACGAATATCTGCGCCTCGCCGCGATGCTGTGGGCCGGAGTCGATCCTTCCAAGGCCCAGCCGATGAAGGACCGCGACATCTTCGACTTCCTGGGGTTCGAATAATGGCGAGCCGCAATTTCTCCGAATACGACACCCGCCGCGAGGCGCTGGCGACCTATTTCGACAGCACCGCGCGTCAGGCGTGGATCGATCTGACATCCGACGCCAAGGTCTCCGGCATCCGCGCCACCGTGCGCGCCGGGCGCGATGCGATGCGGGCGACCTTGCTCGATTGGCTGCCGACCGATCTGAGGCGCACCAAGGTTCTCGATGCCGGATGCGGCACCGGCTCGCTCTCGGTCGCTGCGGCCTGCCGGGGTGCGGAAGTCACCGGGATCGATGTCGCCGCGGGGCTGGTCGAAGTCGCACGTGAACGCACCCCGTCTTTCATCGGCCACGGGCGCATTCACTGGAAAAGCGGTGACATGCTCGATCCCGCGCTGGGCACCTTTGCCCATGTCGTCGCCATGGATTCGCTGATCCATTACCAACCCGAAGATCTGGTCGCCGCGCTGACCGAGTTGGCACAGCGCACCACCGGCACCATCCTGTTCACCTTCGCACCGCGCACAAAGCTGCTGAGCGCGATGCACGAAGTCGGCAAGTTCTTTCCCAAGTCCGACCGCTCGCCCGCAATCGTGCCCACCGCCGAGGGCGATCTGCGTGAGCGGCTCTCCCGGCTCCAGGGTTGGAGCATCGGGCGCACCCAGCGCATCCAGTCAGGGTTCTACACGTCACAGGCGCTTGAGCTGGTGAGGCACGGATGACGCGTCCGGTCCGCCCTGCTGCGCCGCATTGGACGGAGGTGGCCTTCCGCCTCCTTCCGTTTGCGGATGCGGCGAGCGTGGACCTGCCGCTGCCACGCCTGCTGCGTCTGGCGCTCTTCCAAGTGAGCGTGGGCATGGCGATGGTATTGCTCAATGGCACCTTGAACCGGGTTATGGTGGTAGAGCTCGGCACGCCGACCTGGCTGGTGGCGCTGCTGATCGCGGTGCCGCTGCTGGTCGCCCCGTTCCGCGCCTTGATCGGGCACAAGTCCGACACCCACCGCTCGGTGCTCGGCTGGCGGCGGGTACCCTATATCTGGTTTGGCACCATGATGCAGTTCGGGGGCCTTGCCATCATGCCCTTCGCATTGCTGCTGCTGGATGTGCCTGATCGCTTCGAACTTGGCCTCGTTGCTGCGACAGCGGCGTTCCTGCTGACCGGCACCGGGTTCCATGTGACCCAGACCGCAGGGCTTGCGCTGGCGACCGACCTTGCGCCCGAGGACAAGCGGCCGCGCGCGGTGGCACTGCTTTATGTGATGCTGCTGGTCGGCATGATGTTCGCAGCCTTTGTGATCGGCGGCATCCTTGCCGATTATTCGGCCACCAAGCTGGTGCAGGTAATCCAGGGCTGCGCGGTGCTGACGATCATCCTCAATCTTACCGCCCTGTGGAAGCAGGAAGCGCGCAACCCCGTAGTGACCGCGCATAATCGCGAAACGCCGAGCTTCTCTGAACTCTGGCACGCTTTCGTCAGAAGCGGGCGCAATGCCCGGCTGCTCACCGCAATCGGGATCGGCGCAGCCGGATTTGCCATGCAGGACGCCTTGCTCGAACCCTATGGCGGCGAGATTCTCGGCCTGTCGGTGGGAGCGACCACGGGGCTGACCGGGGCTTGGGCGCTGGGTTCGCTGGTGGGCTTCATGCTCTCGGGCCGGGCTTTGGCGCGCGGGTGGGACCCGCTGCGGCTGGCTGGCGCCGGGCTGGTGATCGGGATCAACGCCTTTCTGCTGGTGCTGTTTGCCGGACCCTTCGCTGCGCCGGTGATGCTGTATGCGGGCGCGCTTGCCATCGGCGTCGGGCTCGGACTGTTCTCGGTCGGCACCCTGATGGAGGCGATGAGCCTTGCCAAGACCGAGTCCGCAGGCCTTGCGCTGGGCGCGTGGGGCGCGGTGCAGGCCACCTGTGCCGGCCTTGGCATTGCCGTCGGAGGCCTGCTGCGCGATGGTGTCGCTGCGCTTGTGCAGAGCGACGCCGCCACCGCCAGCATGGCGATGCGCGCCACCGGCTATGCCACGGTCTACATTTTCGAGATTGCCTTGCTGCTGATCGGCCTTGCCGCAATCGGCCCGCTGGTCGGCCATCAGCGCCGCCTGCCGAGCGAAGCAGAAGACCCCTCCGCCCAGCCCTTTGGCCTGATGGAGTTTCCGACATGATTACCTGTGCCCGCCCGTCCCGTACTTTGCCCGGCTCCGCCTCAGCCGGTGTATTCCATGAGAGGAATGTGAAATGAACGCTGCCTATATCGTCGGCACCTTCGATGTTGCCGAGCTCGCCTTCCTGCTGTTCTTCGGATTTTTCGTCGCGCTGGTGTTTTACCTGAACAAGGAAAGCCGCCGCGAAGGTTATCCGCTTGAGGACGAGGAGACCGGCAAAGTCCATCCCGGCAGCCTGTTCGATGGCGACAAGAAGAGCTTCCAGCTGCCCCACGGTCGCGGCACTTATGTGCCCGAAGACGTTGCCCGCGACGACATCAACGTCGCGGGGGTGCAGTCCTTCAAGTCCGCCGGCGCGCCCTGGGTGCCGACTGGTGATGCAATGAAGGACGGCATGGGCCCGGCGGCGTTTGCCAACCGTTCGAAGTATCCCGATCTCACTTTCGACGGTCGCCCGCGCATCGTCCCGATCGCACAGAGCCACGAACTGATCGTCTCGCCCAATGATCCGCAGCTGATCGGCTGGCCGGTGATGGCAGCAGACAAGCAGATGGTCGGCAAGGTCAGCGACATCTGGGTCGATCAGGCTGAACACCTGATCCGCTACCTCGAAGTCGAAACCACCACCGGCAAGAAGGTGCTGGCACCGATGATGGTGGCTGTGGTGCACGGCAACAGCCTGATCGACGCGATGCTGCCCATCATCGAAGAGAAGCCCAAATTCGTCGAGATCGACGCGATTACGGCCGCGCAGTTCGAGGATGCGCCGATGCTGGAAACCGCTGGCATCATCACCCGCTACGAAGAAGACCGCGTCCAGGCCTATTTCGGCGGCGGTTACATGTATGCCACTCCGGAAAGGTCGGAAGCATGGATCTGAAGCACGCAGCCGATGCGGCAGCGACGGCAACGTCGCTGACCGCCGGGATTGATCACGCCGAGCTCGAGAATGACGGGCCCAAGGCGTTCGGTGATCGCATCGGCACACCTGCCCCCGATGAAAAGGTGCTGTGGAAAGGCCGTCCGGCGCTCGGCCTTCTGGCGCGAACGGCGTTCCATGCTCACAAGGCCGGGGCCTACATGGCCGCGTTGTCGGTGATCGCGCTGATAACAGGCAACACCACAGCGGCGATGGTCGTCGCGGGGCTCGGGGTGGTGCTTGTTGGCCTGCTCTATGTGCTCGCTTGGGCAAACGCGCGCAGCACGCTCTACATTCTCACCGATGCGCGAATGATCATGCGCATCGGGGTAGCGATCGAGACGCGGATCAACATTCCGCTGAAGCAGGTGAAGGCCGCCCATTTCCGCCCGCGCGGTGATGGTCATGGCGACATTGCCTTCGAAGTGGCCGGCGAACGGCTGCTCAGCACGCTGCTGCTGTGGCCGCATGTGCGCCCGTTCCATTACAAAATGCCCCAGCCGATGCTGCGCGCCGTACCCGAAGCGGCTGCGCTCGCGCAGATGATCGCCGAGGCCCGCGCGCAATATGGCGCAATCGAGCGTAATTTGACCGAGATCAAGGAAGCCGCCCCGGCCAGCGCCCAACACGGATCGCAAGCTCCGGCCGCTGCCGGGCGTCTCGCACCGGTTCTGCACCGCAACGAGCAGGGTCTTGAGGGAGCACCGGCATGATTGTCCGTGAATACGAAAAGGACGAGATCACCGTCCACAAGGCGCCGCTGATGCTGATGGGCGGGATCGTGGCGATCTCGCTGGCGCTGACGGCGGGGGTCAGCCTTGGCTTTTTCGAGCGCCAGTCCGTGCCGTCCGAAGCGCGCGCCGCTGCCGGTATCACTGCCGAGGCGGAGCGCACCTTGCGCTTCTTCGACGAAGCCGATGGCACAGTTCGGGTCGAGGACGGCGCCACCGCCGAAGTGCTCGGCCGCTTCGCACCGGGCGAAGGCGGCTTTATCCGCGCCACCGTGCGCAGTCTGGTCCATCAGCGCCGCATCCGCAATGAAGGGCCTGCGGTGCCTTTCACGCTGACCCGCTGGGAAAACAACACCCTGACGCTCAGCGATCCGGTGACGGGCCGGAGTGTCGAGGTCAGCTCGTTCGGGCCGGACAACCGCGCCATCTACAACAACCTGCTTCCCGCACGGGCGGAGACGCGCTGATGGCGCTTGCCTTGCTCACCTCGCAATCCTTCGAGACCCCTTGCACGATCACGGTCGAGCAGAGCTCGGAACACTTTCACGCCCATGTCGAACTGGACGGCGATATCGCGATGGAGCCGGGCGACAAGGTCCGCGTCCACGGCGCGCCGATCCAGATTCCGTTCGGCACCCGCCAGGTATTTGAGCGCCGCGCGACTGTCACCCGCGCCAGTCCGCTGATGCGCGGACTGACCAAAGTCGCCGCCTATTTCGATCTGGCCGAACTCTACGAAGTCAGTTTCAATGCCGGGAGGATCAAATGAACGCCTACAAGCCGATGACCAGCGAAGAGGCGATGGCGATCGCGACGCAGGACACGATGCTGACCCCGCGCTTCTACACCACCGACTATGACGCACTGGACGCCATCGACGTGAGCCTTGTGCGCCGCGAGTGGGACGAGCTGATTGCGGATATGGTGGGCGATCCCAACAAGCTGCACTTCAAGCATTCCGACCGCTTCAAGGGTGTGATCGAGGGGCTGGAGCCTTCGCTGCGGCAGGAGTTCACCGATTTCCTCGTCAGCTCGATGACAAGCGAGTTTTCCGGGTGCGTGCTCTATGCCGAGATCGCCCGGCGCACCAAGAACCCTGACGTGAAACAGCTGTTCCGCCTGCTCGCGCGCGATGAGAGCCGCCATGCCGGTTTCATCAACGAAAGCCTGAAGGATGCCGGGATCGGCGTCGATCTCGGCTATCTGACGAAGACCAAGAAATACACCTACTTCAAGCCGAAGTTCATCTTCTACGCGGTCTATCTGTCCGAGAAGATCGGCTACGCGCGCTACATCACGATCTTCCGCCATCTGGCGCGCAACCCGCAGTACAAGTTCCACCCGATCTTCGACTGGTTCGAGGAATGGTGCAACGACGAGTTCCGCCATGGCGAGGCCTTCGCGATGCTGCTGCGGTCGGACCCCAAGCTGCTCGAGGGCGCCAACAAGCTGTGGGTGCGGTTCTTCCTGCTGTCGGTCTATGCGACGATGTATGTGCGCGATCACAACCGCCCGGTGTTCCACGCTGCGCTGGGGGTCGATCCGACCGAGTATGACTACAAGGTCTTCGCAATCTGCAACCAGATCAGCCGCCAGGTCTTCCCGGTCGAACTCGACATCGAAAGCCCCGCCTTCCGCCGCCAGATGGAGAAGCTGCGCCTCGCGGCTGAACGCATCGAAGAGGGCAAGGCGCGCGGCGGGATTGGCGGTTGGGCACAACGCGTTTCCGGCATGGCCGGCGCGGGCTTCGCTTTCGCCCGGATGTATCTCCAGCGGCCCAAGCCCAATGCCCTGCCGCAGTCGATCCGGCTCCAACCCGCGTGGTAAGCTGGAGCGGCCATATTGTGCCGTTCATCGTGACGGTGGCGATCTGGTTTGTCGCGACCGGGCTGATTGCCTGGGCCGACAACCGTGAGCGCACCACCTTCTCGACCAGCCTGATGGTCGGCAGTGTGGCCGGGATCGCCGGTCTGGTGGTGATCCTGATCGCTTCGCTCTCGGTGCAGGTGTGGGCGGTCTATCTCTCCTTCATCGGCGCGCTGATGGTGTGGGGGTGGCATGAATTGAGCTTCCTCACCGGAGCCTCGGCCGGGCCGCGCCGGGGGCTGGCTGATCCTGGCCTCACCGGCATCGCCCGCTTCCGTCAGGCCGCTGCGACAGTGATGCACCACGAGATCGCCCTGGCGGTGACAGCGCTGCTGCTGATTTCTCTGTCATGGAATGCTCCCAACCAGATCGGGGCGACGGTGTTTGTGCTGATGTTCGCGATGCGGTTGATCTCCAAGATCAATCTGTTTGTGGGCGTGCCCAACGCAACCTCCGAGATGCTTCCCGAGCAGCTCGCTTACCTCAAGAGCTATTTCGGCCCCAGCCGTCCGACCCTGCTGCTGACCGCGTCGATCGCTGCGATTGCTGCGGTGACGGCGTGGTTCGCCACGCTCGCCCTCGCAGCGCCCGTAGGCAGCGCCGAGATGGTGGGCGCGAGCCTGCTGACAACGCTGAGCCTGCTCGGCGTGCTCGAACACCTGTTTCTCGCCCTGCCGTTCCGTGACGGAATGCTGTGGGGCTGGGCCTATCCGCAGCGGAAGGCTGCGGCGCAGACCCATCAAGATTGAAAGCAAGACAATGACGACAGAGGGAATCCCGATGAACTTCGAAGCCTTTTTCGCCGGCGAACTGGATGCCGTGCGCGCCGATGGCCGTTATCGGGTGTTCACCGACATCAAGCGCCACCGCGGGAAGTTCCCGCATGCGACCCGCTTCATCGAGAATGAAACCCAGGCGGTCACGGTGTGGTGTTCGAACGACTATCTCGGCATGGGTCAGCACCCCGCAGTGCTCGATGCGATGCACGACTGCCTTGACGAATGCGGCGCGGGCGCGGGCGGCACGCGCAACATCTCGGGCACCAACCACCACCACGTGCTGCTGGAACAGGAACTGGCCGATCTTCACAACAAGGAAAGCGCGCTGCTGTTCACCTCGGGCTATGTCTCGAACTGGGCGGGCCTCGGCACGCTGGCGGGCAAGATCCCGGGCTGCGTCGTGTTCTCCGATGCGCTGAATCACGCCTCGATGATCGAAGGCATCCGCTACAGCCGCGCGCCCTACAAGGTGTTCCGCCACAATGACGTCGCGCATCTCGACGAGCTGCTCTCGCAATACGGCCCTGAGGTGCCCAAGCTGGTCGCCTTTGAGAGCGTCTATTCGATGGACGGCGACATCGCCCCGATCGCGGCAATCCTCGACGTCTGCGAGAAGCACGGCGCGATGAGCTATATCGATGAAGTCCATGCCGTCGGCCTCTACGGCCCGCGCGGCGGCGGTATTGCCGAACGCGAAGGGCTGATGGACCGCATCACCGTGATCGAAGGCACGCTGGGCAAGGCCTTCGGCGTGATGGGCGGCTATATCGCGGCCTCTGCCAACCTCGTCGACTTCGTCCGCTCCTTCGCCAGCGGCTTCATCTTCTCGACCGCCCTGCCCCCCGCTGTCGCGGCAGGCGCTGCGGCCAGCATCCGGCATCTGAAGACCTCCAGCGCGGAGCGCGAGCTTCAGCAGAAGCGCGTCGCGCAGGTTCGCCGGGCGCTCGACATCATGGGCATCCCGCACCTCGACAACCCCAGCCACATCATCCCGGTGATGGTGGGCGACGCCAAGAAGTGCAAGATGATCAGCGACTGGCTGATGGACAACCACGGCATCTATGTGCAGCCGATCAACTACCCGACCGTGCCGGTGGGCACCGAGCGGCTGCGCGTCACGCCCTCGCCGGTCCACACCGATGGCGACATCGACCGGCTGATCAAGGCGCTTTCCGAGATCTGGTCGCATTGCGAACTCGCCCGGATGGAACAGGCTGCCTGAGCCCCCTCTCCCGGTCATGCCTGCTACTGTTGGAGACACATGAGACACTGTGCAGGGAAGGAATTCCCTCCACCCCGCCGCGCATGTTTGACGGGGACGGGCAGGGGCGGCCGCAAGAGTCATGGGCAGCATCATTCCAGCGTGCATCCGAGTAGGAAAATGATTTAAATCTCGCCGGTTCTCCCTTGGACGGGAGCGGAGGGCGGATGCCTTGGGGGAGGCGTCCGCCCTCGTTTGCATCCGGGCCTGCACGCATCACCGGGTGATGCGAAGTCACTGCGTTTCCGCAGTTCTCCCGCAACCATCTGGAAAAGCCCCCGCGCGGCCGCTTCGAGGACGCGACGAAGTCCGAATAAATGACCGCCGTTGAGCGGAAACCTGAACAGCGGTGTCGTGCGCAGTTCACCAGAACGCGAAGGCGATCCCCGGAACCAGCGTAACCAGCGCAACGCTTGGCCATTTCCAGGCGCCAAGGTAATCGAGCATTGCAAGTGGTGCACGCCCGCCCAGCGCCGTTGTCGTCCGCCTGGCGTAGATATAGGCGCCGCTTGCCGCGAGCCCCGTCAGCATCAATCCGAACAGCGCCCAGATCAGGCGCGTGACAAGGCCGCCGAAGGTGCCGAAATGCAGCGGATCAACGGTATGGACGATGCGCTCGCCCGCGCCCATTTCGCGTGCTGTGCGGGCGCCAACGATCTGGCTGGTCACAGGGTCGATGAACACGGCATCGGCCCGTTCACGCACCAGCACGGCTTGCCAATGCCCCTGCACGACAACGGGCTCCCCCGCCTCATAGGGCAGCGCAACCGCAGTAATGGCAAGACCCGGTTTGGCCGCGCGCGCCATGGCCGTCCAGCGGGCGATCTCGGCCGCGCTCGCGGTATTGACGAAGTGGGCTTCGGGCACACGCGGGGTTTCGCGGTTCCAGTCGAGGCCGCTCCATTCGAAGAAGTAATAGATCGACGTGAGCGATATGATCGCGACGAACCAGATCGACCAAACCCCGCCGAGCCGGTGGAGATCGCCGATCAGCGTGCGCAGGTTGCGCTTCAGCCGGGGCCGCTTGAAGAAGCCGCGCCAGAACTTCTTGTAGACGATCAGCCCCGTCACCAGCGAACCCAGCAGCACAAAACCAAGGCTGGTGACGAGATAGAATCCGACATCTCCGGGCACGAAAAGGTAATAGTGCAGCGCCCGCATCGCATCCTGCAGGCTGCGCCCATATTCGTGGCCCGTCACCCGGCCAGTGCCGGGATCGGCATAAATGGTGAAGTCCTGTCCGGCGGCATCGCGGGCAGCGATGCTTTTGGCGAAGTAGGCCGCATGTGAACGGTCGTAAGAACCGATCCCGGTCAGTGTTGCGTCGGGGTAGGTGCGCTGCGCTGCCGCCCACATTGCGCCCCAGTCCTCGGTGCCGGGCGTAAAGCTGCTGGCGCGCACCTCCGGCTTGTAAAGCCACTCGATTTCATGCGCGACCGTGGCGATGGTGCCGGTGAGGCAGACAAAGGCCAGGAACAGGCTGAGCTTCAGCCCGAACAGGTTGTGCAGCCAGAAGGCGAGCGGACGGGGCTTCCGGCGTCCCGGCTTGGCGAGCGTATCAGCCGCCGCAGCCGGTGCCCCGCCGCTGCCGGACGCATCGCGAAGGCGCTCAGAAACGTCCACTGATGCCGATCGTCACACGCCGCCCGGGCGCTTCATAGTTGAAGAAATCCAGCCCGTCGCCTTGCGCGGCCGGGTTCACATAGACTTCATCGAAAAGGTTGTCGGCCGCAGCAAAGATCCGCACCGGTCCAAGATCATAAGAGACATTAGCCGCCGCCAGCGTGACCGCATCACTCTCGACGAAGCCGATCGCCTGCTGGGTCGGCGAGAAGAAGCTCGATGCGCCGTAATGCGTGACTTGCAGGCCCAGTCCCAGCTTTTCGACCGGCTGCCAATCCGCCCGCGCGGTGATGCGCAGCGGCACGGCCCGGTCGGTCGAGAAGTTGATCCACTCGCCCGCGCCCTCGTCGAAGACTTCGCCGCGCTGGAGGGTGAAGATTCCCGACAGTTGGAGGTTTTCCGTCGCCTGCCACTGCGTCTGCGCTTCAAGCCCCCACCCGCGCTCGGGGATGCGCAGCGGGATCAACGGGCAGAAGGTGCCGGGGGCGCAGGTCGGGTCTGGCTGGATCTGCGATGAGGCGTCCGAGCGTGCATAATAGACCGCCGCCCCGTAGCTGAAATCGCCGCCGCCGCCGCGCAGGCCGAGTTCATATTGATCTGAGGTCGCCGGCTCGTTGGAGATCGCACCCGGATCACGCGCCCCGCGCGCCGCCCGGCCCAGCTGTGAAAGCTCTGCCCCTTGGCTGAACCCGGCATAGATCTGCATCGCATCGGTCAGCTGATAGACCGCGCCTGCGTTCCACAGCGTCAGTTCGCTATCGGCAAAGGCGCCCGGTGTGGCAGCGCGGGGCAAGGCGGGATCGAACCCCTCCTGCTCGACCGCGCCCGAATACCATTCATGCCGCACCCCGCCGGTCAGCGTCAGCGCGCCGGTGGTGAATTCGGCCTGCGCAAAGGGGGCAAGCGTTTCGAGGTAGAAGGCCGGGGTGATGTAGCCGATAATCCGGTCCTCGCCTGCCGGGTCGACGGTGAAGCGCAGAAAATCGTTGCGGGTGAAATCGAGCCCGTAGCTGGTCTTGAGGCTGCCTGCGCCAAGATCATAGGACCGCACGAAGGTGCTGCGCAGGCCGAGGCGGGAATTTTCGCGGTTGGAAGCGAAGAAGTCGTCCCCCCCGAAAGCGATGTCGAAGAAGTTGTCGCGCTGGATGATCTCCTGATCCTGGAAGAACAGCGCAAGGGTCACATCATGGGCCAGCAGATCGGGATGATTGAAGCTGAGGATGCCGGTGATGCTGCGATCCCCCGCCTCGCCCACCTGCGGGTGGGGCGCAACTTCGATGACGCTGGCAACCTCGTCGCTGCCGGGGAGAAATGCGCCCTCGGGGTAGAAGTCGCGGCCCCTGTTCTCGTCATGGAAGGTCCCGGTAAAGGCGATCCGCGCCTCGCCGATGTCGAGCCCGAAGGATCCGATGAGGTCGACGGCCTCGAACGCGCTGCTGAAGACGGGCCTGCCATTCCCGCTGCGCTGGTTGCCGCTGTCGGTGTAGCCCGCACCGACATAGTAATCGAAGGTGCCCAGATCCTGCCCCGCTCCGACATAGAGATCGGTGATAAAGGTATTGCGCGCCACGGCGGTGTTGAAGCTGGTCTGGGCGGTGACGTCGATTTCCAGATCGCGGCCCTTGGCCCGGCGGGTCTGGAGGTTGATGATCCCGCCGGGTGCGCCCGCTCCGTAAAGCGCCGTGCCGCCGCGCACCACTTCAACGCTTTCGATGGCAAAGGGGCTGATCGCGAAGGGCCCGGTGCAGGAACCGGGGCGCAGATCCTCGTTCACCGGCACCCCGTTGATCTGGAAGGATGCGGTGCGTCCGCGAATTTGGCTGCCGCAGGACGAACGGTCCTCGGGTGCCTGAATGCTGAGGCCGGGCACGGTGAATTCGAGCGCGGAGAGAATGTTGCGGTTCTGGCGCAGCTGCTGTTGCAACTCCTCCTCGTTCACCACCGAAACCGAAAGCGGCAGGTTTTCGAGGGCAGTGCCCGAACGGGTAGCGGTGACGACGATAGCGCCGCCTTGTTCGGCTGCGACGTCCTCTCTCGCTTCGCCCACCTGCTCCTGGGCAGCAACCGGGACTGCAGCAAGGGTGAAAAGGACAGCGGCAACCGCCGTGGAGTTGCAGAATTGGGTGCGCATGTGGTTTCCGTGGTCGAAATGGACGAGTGAGCACGCAATAGTGCGACTCATTCGCATTTGCAAGCAACGATGCGGCTTGGGCTTGGCGCTTGGGCCTGATGCTACGTTTTTTCGGAATCTGCTTTGGCAAAGGCGGAAGCAGGGCCGCTTGCAGGCCTTCCGATTCTGGTTGCAACGAGGCTGAAGCCGCCTTGCGGCTTTCAGGTTCGTGCATCGCCGCCACTTGGCCCTGAAAGCGGCAAGGGCGCTGGCTTCAACCCTCGCGGTCGCAGCATGCCTCCACCACCCTGCGGTGGTTCCCCTCCCCCGAACGGGAGGATCACGTCTCCGGAATAAACCGCACCGCTACCCCGCCCGAGGCGGCAAGCCACACCGCGAAGGTCTCGCCGCCGGTGACGATCTTCTCCTCGATCACGATGGCATAGGGGTTGGTGTCCCAATGCGCGTCCGCCCCGTCGCGGAAGATCTGGGCACGGTAGCGCTTGCCCTTTTCAAGGAAGCTGAGCGGCACGGACAGGTCACGCGGGTTCTCGTCGGTCACCGCGCCGAGGAACCATTCCTTCGACTTGCGCCCCTGCCGCGCGATCGCGACATATCGCCCGACCTCGCCTGCGAGCGCGATGCTCTCCTCCCAGTCCGCCTCGACATCCTTGATGAACTGGAAGGCTTCGGGCCGCGCCTCGTAGTTCTCGGGCAGATCGGCGGCCATCTGGAGCGGCGAGTAGATCGTCACATAGGTCGCCAGCTGCTTTGCCAGCGTCGTCTGCGGGCGGTTCTTCGGGTCGCCGCGCGGCATGTCGGGGCGTACCGGCGGGCGTTCATTGGGGCGCAGGTCGAAGATGCCGGGGGTGTAATCGAACGGCCCCGCCAGCAGCGCGGTGAAGGCCAGCATCGGCTCGTGGCTCGGCGGATTGGGGGGCGAGCCCCAGGCGTTGAACTCCATCCCGCGCGCGCCTTCACGGCTCATCCAGTTGGGATAGGTGCGGCGCAGGCCCGTGTCCTTGACAGGCTCGTGCGTGTCCATCGCGATCTGCCGCGCAGCCGCCGCCTTGATCACCGTCATGTGGTGATCGATCATGCGCTGGCTGTCGTAATATTCGTAGTGGCGGATGCCCTTGTCATCGACCCACACAGCGTCGCCCGCGTCCGAGACATAGCCCGACTTCACATAGTGCGACCCGATCTTGCGAACGAGATCGAGCCCCGCTTCGAGCTGCTTCTCGTAATTGGTGAGATTGGCCGAGGTTTCGTGGTGGACAATGATGCTCACCCCCTTGGACGCGGCATATTGGCTCAGGGC
>RDXA01000031.1 GCA_004292705.1 Sphingomonadales bacterium
CGATTTTCAGGACTTCATTCTGTTTACGAACTATCACCGCTATGTCGATGAATTCGTCAACTGGGGGGCGACCCAGATCGGTGCGAACGGCTATATCGCGCTGACCGGTGCGGCGGGGCTCGATATCCGCGAGCCGACGCCGCACGCGCAGGACCAGCTCAATGACACCGCGTGGCGGCGCCACCAGATGCCGGCCTACCACCTGATCCGCGCAGACGGGCGCGGGATCACGCTGGTCAACATCGGGGTCGGCCCCTCCAACGCCAAGACGATCTGCGATCACCTTGCGGTGCTGCGTCCGCATGCGTGGCTGATGATCGGCCACTGCGGCGGGCTGCGGTCGACCCAGAAGATCGGCGACTTCGTGCTCGCGCATGCCTATCTGCGCGACGATCACGTGCTCGATCCGGTGCTGCCGCCCGAAGTGCCGATCCCGCCGATTGCCGAAGTGCAGCAGGCGATGGCCGCCGCCGCCGAGCAGGTCTCGGGCGTGCAGGGCGCGAACCTGAAGCAGCGGATGCGCACCGGCACGGTCGTCACCACCGATGATCGCAACTGGGAGCTGCGCTATTCCTCCTCGGCCAAGCGCTTCTCGCAGAGCCGCGCCATCGCCATCGACATGGAAAGCGCGACCATCGCCACGCAGGGCTACCGCTTCCGGGTGCCCTACGGCACGCTGCTGTGCGTCTCGGACAAGCCGCTCCACGGCGAGATCAAGCTGCCGGGGCAAGCCAACAAGTTCTACGAGGAAGCTATCGCGGCGCACCTCCAGATCGGCATCGTCGCTTGCTCGGCGCTGCGCGACGAAGGCGACCGGCTGCATAGCCGCAAGCTGCGGGCATTCAACGAGCCGCCGTTTAGGTAGGCCCCGTTACAAGCCCGCGACGTGTCTTACAGATCGTCCTTTGCGCCCGACAGTTCGATCTCCATATCGTCGGCGGTTTCTGCCGCGATATCGAGCATCGCGCTCAATTCCTTGGCCGAGACGCTATCGAGCACCTTGATCACCAGATAGAGCACATCGCCGCGGATTTCCCAGCTGCCCATCTTCATCTTGCTCGACGCTGCGAGCAGTTCCAGCGCTTTAGTGCCGTCGATGCCGTCCTTCTCAACGCGGCCGGCCGGCGAAAACACCTCGCGGATCGTAAGCCCCGCGACGGTCTCGGTCTTCCCGGCGACGAACACCAGCTGGCTGCGGCCCTCGCTGGTGTAATTGAAAGTCAGCTTGTAATCGCCATCGGGGTCAACCTCGTATTTGAGCTTTGAACGATCAAGGCGTTTGGCAACGCTGTCATCCTGGGCCGCAGCAGGAGCGGCAAGTGCAAAGGCTAGCCCGGCAAGACCCAGGACAGACAGCAACCGAATGCGATGCGTGTTCATGTGATTCCCTCCGTGTTCGACCCTGACCATACTGTAGCCGGATTCGCGCGTGCCGGAATCCAGATATTCGGCCGGCAAAGCAAATGCCGGTTGAACACGGATGACGTGGTGGCAGTGCCCGGCTAGCTTCAGCCCCGACAATGATCTGGAGACTGCCCATGCCCCACCCCAGCCCCTTGCGTTCGATCGCCGGTCGTGTGGCGATCATCACCGGTGCTGCCAGTGGCATGGGCCGCGCAACGGCCAGACTGTTCGCCGCTGAGGGCGCCCATGTTGCGGTGACCGATCTTGACCTTGTGGCCTGCCAAGCCGTGGCAGCGGACTGCGGCCCCAATGCCCGCGCCTTTGCCCTCGACGTGGCAGATGGGGACGCGATTGCGCGGGTTGTGGCGCACATCGCGCAGGACTTCGGGCGGATCGACATTCTGGTGAACAATGCCGGAATATCGAGCTTTTGCGCGCTGGATGACCCCGCCTACGACGATGTATGGCACCGCGCGGTTGCCGTGATGCTGACCGCGCATCAGCGCATGGTGCGCGCGGCCTTGCCGTGGTTGCGGCAGAGCGATGCAGCGCGCATCGTCAATATCGCCTCGACCGAGGGCCTTGGCGCAACCCCGGGGGATACGCCCTATGTCGCTGCCAAGACCGGGGTGATCGGATTGACGCGCGGCCTCGCGGTCGATCTTGGCCCGGAAGGCATAACGGTGAACTGCATCTGCCCCGGCCCGATCCGCACCGCGATGACCGATGCGGTGGCTGAGGAGCACAAGACACTCTTCGCCAAGCGTCACACCGCACTGCGCCGCTACGGCGAGCCCGAGGAGGTCGCGCACATCACCCTGTCGCTGGTGCTCCCGGCCGCGAGTTATATCACCGGTGTGGCCATCCCGGTCGATGGCGGGCTGATGGCCCGGAACGCTTAACCCCGCCCTTTCGTCTTCGTCGTCCCGCCGGCATTGGCGGCGATGAAGTCGATGATCTGCCCGGCAATATCCTTGCCCGTGGCGCTCTCGATCCCTTCGAGGCCGGGGGAAGAATTGACCTCCATGATGACGGGGCCGTGATTGCTGCGCAGCATATCCACCCCGCACACGTTCAGTCCCATCCGCTTGGCCGCGCGCACTGCGGTGGAGCGTTCCTCGGGCGTGATCTTGATCACCTGCGCCGAACCACCGCGGTGGAGGTTCGAGCGGAACTCGTCCGCCGCGCCGGTGCGCTTCATCGCAGCGACAACCTTCCCGCCCACCACCAGCGCGCGGATATCGGTGCCGCCAGCCTCCTTGATGAATTCCTGCACGAGGATGTTGACGTTGGCCCCGCGAAACGCCTCGATTACCGATTTGGCGCTCGACATGGTTTCGGCCAGCACCACGCCGATGCCCTGCGTCCCCTCGATCAGTTTGATCACCACCGGCGGGCCCTTCACCGCCTTGATGATCTCCTCGGCCTG
>RDXA01000032.1 GCA_004292705.1 Sphingomonadales bacterium
GATCGCTGACGTGGCGGTGACCAGCATCAGCACCAGCCACAGCTTGCCCAGCTGCTTGTGCAGCGTGGTGCCCTTGCGCGCCAGCAGCAACCAGCCGCCCAGCGGAATGGTGGGGAGCACAGCGGCGACGTGGATGATGATCGGCAGCTTGGCGTAGGCCTCTATCCCCTCGACCATCCCGAGCGCTGCCTTGCCGAGTGCGACCACCACCGCAAAGCTCATCGTGAAGCAGGCGAGGCTGATCGCGGTGCGGGTGGCGGGGCCGATGTCGAAGCTGGCGGCGGATTTGGCAGAGGTGCGGGCGGCGGGTGTCAGGGTGATGGTGGTCATGGCGGGTCTCCTCAAAGGGCTTGTGTCGTTTGCTGAGGTCAGGATGCCGCCGCGCCATTCGCGGGCAATCGCGGCTGCGCGGGCGGCACGGGCCTTGCGCGAATGGGCCGGGAAACCGGGGCTTTGCCACTTTACGAAGCGCGAACGGGCAGGCAGGTTAGCGCCATGACCGCTCAACCGGCCTCACCGCGCCTCGCGCTCGCGCGCCGGATCATCATCGATCTGGCAGCGATGACCGTGATCGGCGTGTTCCTCGCCATTACCGGCCCGTTCGGAAGCATTGGCGCCCCGCCGGCCGAGCGGCTGGTGACATGGATCGGCTTCGCGTGGCTTGGCTATGCCTGTTACCGCCCGATGCAGACAGTGGTGAACTGGGGGACACGGGTGCTGGCTTTGCCGCGCTGGAGCATGCTGGCGGCGACCTGCCTGGTGGGGACAGTGCCGATGACAATCGCGGTGCTGGCGATCAACCGGGAGCCGTTCGGTACGTTAGGCTGGCCGGGGCTTGAGGTGGTGATGGGCACCTATTTCTCGGTGCTGGTGATCGGCGGTGCGATAACCGTGCTGTTCAATCTGGTGCAAGGCCCGCGCGAGGCGGTGGCGCTGCCGGTCGCTGCGGTTCCGCAACCAGCCGAATCCGCGCCCGTTGCCACTGCCGTTCCCGCAACCGCCCCGCCGCCGTCCAATCCGCTATTCGACCAGCTCCCGCCCGAACTCGGCAGTGACATCATCGCGCTGGAGATGGAGGACCACTATGTCCGCGTGCACACCGCATTGGGATCAGCACTGGTGCTGATGCGGCTGCGCGATGCGATGGCGCTGGTGGGCGATCTCGAAGGGATGCAGGTACACCGCAGCTGGTGGGTCGCGCGCGGTGCGGTGGAGGATGTGCTGCGCGACGGGCGCAATGTGCGGTTGAGGCTGGCGCGCGGGATCGAAGCCCCCGTCGCCCGTGCCAAACTCGCCGAATTGCGCGACGCACGCTGGATTTGAACGTCAAGCGAGGCGGCGCAGCACGCACCAATTGAACGCCTGCGGGCTTCCCCACGGGGTCAGGTGCTCATCGCCCCAGCTTGCCTCAAGCCTGAAATGCGGCCCCAGAGTGGCGACCAGCTTGGCCGCGTCATAGCGTTCCACCACCAGCCCGCTACATTTTTCCGGCCCGTCGAGCGCAAAGGTGGCAAAGATTGCCAGCCCGCCTTCCACCAATCCGGCAAGCAACGCGCGAAGATAGGCGGTGCGCTGCGCAGGCTCGGTCAGGAAGTGGAACACCGCGCGGTCGTGCCAGATGTCATATTGGCGCGGTGGCTGCCATGTGGTGATGTCGGCGGCCACCCAGGTCACCCTTGCGCTTCCCTCGCCCAAGCGCGCTTGCGCCGCTGCGAGGGCGGGGGCGGCAATGTCGAGCACCGTCAGATCGTGCCACCCGCGCGCCAGCAGGGCATCGATCAGCGTGGACGCACCGCCCCCGACATCGATCAATGATTGCGAAGGCTCAGCCTCAAACCGGTCAAGCGCGAGCAGCGATTGTTCGGGCCTTGCCTGAAACCAGCTGACATCCTCGGGCTGTTTGTCGGCATAGACATTGCGCCAGTGGGCTTCGCGTTCGATGCTCATCGCAAGGGTATCCTCTCGGCCGCGCTGATAGCACAAAAAAGCCCCCGGTATCGCTACCGGGGGCCTCCCTGTTTCCTGCGCCAGCGCCTCAGTGGTACTTGGCGTGGCTCACGTCGAAGCGGTCCGCGTTCATCACCTTGTTCCAGGCCGAGATGAAGTCGCACACGAACTTGCCCTCGGCCCCGCTCTCGGCATAGACCTCGGCCTGCGCGCGCAGGATCGAGTTGGAGCCGAAGACGAGGTCCGCACGGGTGGCGCGATACTTTTCCGCGCCGGTGGTGCGGCAGGTGCCGACATATTCCTCATCCCCCGAACCTTCGACCGGGGTCCACTTGGTGCCCATGTCGAGGAGGTTGCGGAAGAAGTCGGTGGTGAGCACGCCCTTGCGGTCGGTGAACACGCCGTGGTCGGTGTTGCCGCTGTTGGCGCCGAGCACCCGCATCCCGCCGACCAGCACCGCCAGTTCCGGGATCGACAGGCCGAGCAGGTGGGCCTTGTCGATCAGCATGTCCTCGGTGCGGACCTGCGCCTTGGTGCGCAGGTAGTTGCGGAAGCCATCGGCAAAGGGCTCCAGCGGTTCGAAGCTCGCCGCATCGGTGTGCTCGTCAGTCGCATCGCCGCGCCCGCCGAGGAACGGCACGGTCACGTCGAACCCGGCATCGCGCGCGGCCTTCTCGACCGCTGCCGACCCGGCCAGCACAATGGCATCGGCCATCGACAGGCTGCCGCGATGCGCGTCGATCACGGTCAGCACCTTGGCCAGCTCGTCCGGATCATTCGCCGCCCAGCCGCTCTGCGGAGCGAGCCGCACCCGCGCGCCGTTGGCACCGCCGCGGTGGTCCGAATTGCGGTAGGTCGAGGCCGAGGCCCAGGC
>RDXA01000362.1 GCA_004292705.1 Sphingomonadales bacterium
GGCGGAGCACCAAACGATGACCGACCCCCTCGACTTCACCGGCAAACGCGTCCTCGTCATCGGCGGGTCGAGCGGGATCGGCAACGGGATTGCGCATGGCTTCCGGGGGCGGGGGGCGCATGTGACCGTCACCGGCACCCGACCCGATTTCGGCGATTATCTCGAGGCCGAGGACAGCGACTTCACCGGCCTCGAATACCGCCAGTTGAACCTTACTGATCGCGATGCGGCTGAACGGCTGGCGGCAGATTTCGGCCCGCTCGATGTGCTCGTCCTCTCCCAAGGCACCGTGCGCTACGGGCGGCAGGAGTTCACCCGCGAGGGCTGGGATGCGGTGGTCGATATCAACCTCAATTCGGTGATGGACGCCGCGCGCGCCTTTCACCCCGCGTTGGCCGCAGCCAAAGGCGCGATCATCATCATCTCCAGCGTCGCCGCGTTCAAATCCACCATTGGCACCCCTGCCTACGCCGCATCCAAAGCGGGCGCGGCGAGCCTCACCAAGACGCTCGGCGAGGCCTGGGCGCGGGACGGCATCCGGGTCAACGGCATCGCGCCGGGGCTGGTGCCGACCAAGCTGACGAGCGTCACCACCGACCATCCCGAGCGGCTGGAGGCGACCCTCAAGGCGATCCCGCTGCGCCGCATGGGCACGCCCGAGGACATGGCGGGTGCCGCGCTCTTCCTCGCCTCGCCCTTGAGCGCCTACATCACCGGGCAAACGCTGGTGGTTGACGGGGGGCTGACGCTGTCGTGAACCGGTCTGCGCGGAGAGCTTTCGCGCACCGTGACACAAGGCTGCAATCCCGTCACAATCGCGTCACACCCTTGCGGCACTCCGGCACCAAACCGGGGCTGGCTGAAACATGGATGTCGTCAATATTTTCCTGACGAGCGAACTTGGCGAAAGCCTTGATGATTTTGTCCATGATCAGCGGCGCTTCACCTTTGACCGCTTGGGGCCGGATGGGCCGCGGCGGCTGGTCGAAGGGCCGATGTGGGCCTTTGTCGACTGGGTCATGCCTGAACTTGCCGGGCTGGAGATGTGCCGCCGGTTGCGCGCCGATGCGCGCACGGTCGATGCCCATGTCACCATGGTCCTTGAAGAGGACGATCCCGAGGATCGCCGCCGTGCGCTGCGAGCCGGAGCGGATGATTACGTGATCGGCCCGCTCACCCGTACCGCCGTGCTCGACCGGGTGCTGGCGCTGCAATCGCGGGGCGTAGAGCGGCAGGCGACCCGTCGTTTCGAACTGGGCGCGCTGACCATCGACATGGCGGCCCTGCAAGCGCGCTGGAACGAGCAGCCGATCCTGCTGCGGCCCAACGAATTCCGCCTTTTGCGCTTTCTCGCTGAAAACCCCAACCGTGTGCTGACGCGCGAGGATCTGATCAATGGCCTCGGCAAACGCGAACCGCCGATTGACGAGCGCACGGTCGACGTGTGGATCGGCCGCCTGCGCCGCGCGATCAAGGCTGCGGGCGGGGGCAACCCGCTGCGCACGGTGCGCTCGCTGGGGTATGTGTTCGATCTGGGGTGAGCGAAAGCGGGGGGCCTATTGGGGCCGCACGGCATCCGCCACTATAAATCCTCGCTCCCGCCGCCTGAAGGCCGCTGCAACACGGGCGGCTTGAGCGGCCTGAACGACCGACCGAGCCCCCGCAGCTATGCGATCGTCACATCGCGTAAGCGTGGAAGGTGCGGCCCGGACGGGCCGCACCTCTCTTAGAACTCAGCCTTCAGCCCGATCGAAAAGCTTGTGCCGACGTCGAAGGTGTTGATCTCGGCACGATTGCCGTTGATCTCCTGATATTCGAAGTTGTCGCGGCCGAAGATGTTGCGCACTTCGAAGCTCAGCTCGAGCGGCAGGGCGCCGAGCTTGACCTCTGAACGCGCCACCACATCGACTGTCAGGCCCGGATCCTCGACCACGTCGGGCAGCGCCCCGCCGCGCAACGTCACGCGTTCGCTCGCGTAGTTGAACAGCACGGTGAACTGCTGGACCTTGTCATCATCCTCGATGCCAAGCGAGAGGTTGGCAACGTGGTCCGACTGACCGACCAGCGGCGCGCCGTTGTCGAACAGCTGGCTTGCGGCCTGACCGATTGCCCCGGGGATCGGAGCAAGATCGCCCGCACCCACCGCAATGCTCGACTGGGTGTAGGTGTAGTTGGCGAGGATCAGGAACTGCTTGGTCTCGAAGAACCCGCCCCACTCGGCCAGATCAACGCCATAAGCGATATCAAGCTCCGCTCCGTAAAGCTCGGCTGACGGCGCATTGGCATAGCTCGTCTCGATGATGCCCGGGGCGGTGATCAGGAAGTTTTCGATCGGGTTGTCGATCTTCTTGAAGAACCCGGCGAGGCTGACACGGCGGGGACCGCCGAAATAGTATTCGGCGCGCGCTTCGAGGTTGAGCAGTTCACTGTCGATCAGGAAGGGGTTGCCACGGAAGCGGCGGTTGGATTCCGGATCGAAATAGGTCTGCTCGACAAGCTCGCGGAATTGCGGGCGGGCGATGGTCTGCGAGGCCGAGAGGCGCAATTGCAGATCGTCGATTGCTTCCCAGGTGATCGTTGCCGAGGGCAGGAAGTAATCATTGGCGATCCGCGTCGGGTTGGCGAGGTTGCCGCCGCCGAACGCCAGATCGGGCGCGGCAACCTGCAGGCCGTCTTCGTAGCGCACGCCGGCTTCAAGGCTGAGCCGATCGGTCGGGCGATAGCGGCCCAGACCATAGCCTGCGTGTACCGTCAGCGCCGCGTCGAACACCGGGAAAGGTGTCGGATCGGAGGTGGTGATGGTAAAGAACGGGGCCGATGTGGTGGCCGGGGGGATGACTCCTGTCGCGAGGGTAGCCCCATTGATAATCTCGCCCGGTTGACGCAGGCCCAGCGCGCGCAGGGCGGTGGTGAACTGCGCCGTGGATCCGATCAGCGGCCGGATGATGAACGACAGCGACCGGCGGGTGGTGTCCGAATAGGCATAGCCTGCGGTCAGCGAAAGCGTATCGGTGACTTCGAAAGTCACATCCGCGCCGCCGAACCACAGCTCTTCCTGCAGGTCTTCGAAGCCGACCTGGATACGCTCGGTGCCGCCGATCAGCGCGCCGACATCGACCACGAACTTGTCACCGAAGGGATCATTGGGGATGTTGGTGCGGATATAGGGCACGGTGGCGTTGTAGGGTGCCTCGCGGTCGGTGCGGGCATAACCGCCGCGCAAATCGATCTCGAAGCCATCGAAGTTGAACTCCGCCACGGCCTGCGAATCCATCAACTGCCGCTCGAACCAACCGGTCTGCTGGGTCTGGAAGTCGAACGGACGGGCGACGTCGGTAAAGGCGTCGGTTCCGGTGGCAAGGCGCGCGGTCTTGAGGGTGTCGCGGATGTAGAGGTTGGTCCAGCGGATGGTGTGCTCGCCGATGTCGAGCCCGAGGCCGATCAACGCGTTCACCAGCATCTTGTTGTCGGTGATGAAGTTGCGCGAATCGAACAGGATCTGGCCCGCCTGCGCATCGCCGAACTGCTGGCTGGTGACATTGCGATTGCGCCAGGTGTTGGTGATCCCGACGGTGGCGATCAGGCCGAGGTAATTGCCATCGCCGACCTCGAACGAGGTGCCTCCGGTGATGTTGGCGCTGAAATTGATCGGCAGCTCGTTGTTTTTCTGGAGGGTGACCAGGTTGAGCGGCAGGATCTGTCCCGCAAGCTGACGCTGCACTTCGATCGGTGCATCGTTCACGCGGGTGTTGCTGGCGATGAGGCCTTGCAGCGCGGTCGGAAAATCGCGGTTGCCGTTGTCGAAACCGAAGGTGTCCCAGCGGCTGCCGAAATAGGTCAGGCCGTTCTCGAAGGTCGTTTCCGTGTCACCGCTGCCCGAGAGGCCGACGGTCAGGAAGGTTTCGGTCGGGATCGCCTTGGTGGTGAGGTTGATCACGCCGCCGCCGAATTCCCCCGGGAAGTTGGCCGAATAGGTCTTTTGCACCAGCGACGAAGCGATCACGCTGGTCGGGAAGATGTCGAGCGGGACGACGCGGCTCATGGGTTCGGGGCTGGGCAGCGGCAGGCCGTTGAGGAGCGCGAGCGAGTAGCGGTCCCCAAGACCACGGACGAAAACGCGGCCGTTGCCGACCAGCGACAGGCCGCTGACACGCGCCAGCGCGCCAGCAATGTCGCCTTCGCCCGTGCGCGCGATGTCGGCTTCCGACAGAACGCTCAGCACCTGGCTGGACGTACGCGACGGATCGCGGTTGCGGCGTCCGGTGACGATGATCCCGCCGCCCGGCACCGAGATGTCGGTATCCTGGAGCTCCTCGGCTGGCGGTTCGCCCTCGACCGCTTCAGCCAGCGGGTCCGCTGCTTCCTGAGCCTCGGGTTCCTCCTGCGGCGCGTCCTGCGCGTGGAGCGCCGACGGCAAGGTCAGCGACGTGGTGAGAAGCAGCAGCCCTGCCAGGCGCGTGCCGGTCGACATAGGTGAGGACCCCCTCATGATCTGGTCTCTTGTCCGAATCGGGCCGAAAAGCAGCCCGCTGAATGCGAAAACGGGGAGGCGCAGCAAGGTGCGGCGCCTCCCCCGATTAGGTGGTGTCGGCGCTGCTTAGGCCGGGTAGATCGGCAGCGAGGTGCAGGCACCGGTGGCGCTGTTGAAGTTCTGGATCGACGAGTTGCAGGTCCAGTTGCCGAAAGTCGAGGTCAGCGCCGCTGCGTTCTGGATCGCCCCGACAAAAGTGCGGGTCGGGAAGAAGGTCGAACGGGTGTTGGCGTTGAACGCGGCACGGGCAGTCTCACCGGCACCATTGACCACATTGCTGGTCAGCGTGATGGTGAAGGCAAAGTTATTGTTGGTGCCGCCGTTGATGCGCGCTGCGGCATCGGCATTGGTCACGCCCGAGCCGCCACGGATCGGATCGGTTGCAGGGCAGTCGCCGACCACCGAGTCCACCCCGATGATGGCTGCCAGCGTGAGGGCTTCGTCGATCTGGAAGCAATGGTTGGTGCCGGCATCGATCACGCCGTTGGTGAGGCCAATGGCCGCACCGCCGCGCGCCTGGACGACCTGCGGAGCGCCCGCGCGGGTCACGAAGGTAAAGTTGTTCACCTGGAAGCGGGTCTGCGGGATGTTGTTCGACGGGGTACGGTCGGCAACGTTGGGCGAGTCGAGCTCGATCAGACGGTCGCCAGTCGAGGACCGCTGCACCGCGATAACGGTGTCGAGATTGACGATCGCGCCGGTATCGACGTCGAGCGAGTCGTCTGACGCGCCGATGATCGCGAAGTTGCGGGCGTTGAATCCGCCGCCGAAGAACTCGATCCCGTCATCCGAGCTGTTGAACGAGACGAGGTTCTCGATGGTGGTGCCCGAGCCCGCGCCGCCGGTCGTCAGCGACTGAAGCTCGTTGTTCGGGGCCAGTTCGAAGCCCGAGAAACGGATCTGGTTGAAGCGGAACGAACCCGAGCTGTCGGCCGCGTTGGTGCCGCCGAACGGGGTAGCAATGGCTGCGCCTTCAAGCCGCCCTTCGCAGGTCGGGTTGGCGTTCGGGCTCGCGGTGGTGTTGAACACGCCGGTCGAGCAGTCCGAAATCCGTGCGCGGCCAAGCAGCACGACGCCGCCCCACTGCTGCTGGCTGTTGTCGTTGGCGAGGCCGATGATGTTGTCGCGGCTCGTCCAGATGATCGGACGGTCAGCCGTGCCGTTGGACTGGATCGCGTTGCCGCGGTTGACCACGAGGTAGGAGTCCTGCTGCGCAAACAGGATTACGCCGGGCTCGACCGTCAGGGTGACGGTGGTGCCGGTGCTGGCAAAGCCACGGTCAGCGCCGACTTCGACGCGGCCGGGGATTTCGTACACCAGACCGCGAATGAAAGGCAGGTTGTCGGCGGTGGTGATGCGCGCCGGCAGGCGGCAGACGCGGTAGGTGCCGGTCGGGCCGGTCAGCGTCCCGCCGTCAACCAGGCCACCCGGGGTCGCGATGGTCGGACAGCCAGCGGCCGGGGTAACCAGCGTCTGGGTCGGCGTGGGAGTCGGGGTCGGGGTCGGCGTGGGGGGCGGATTGTTGATGATGATGTCGCCGCCAGTGCCGGGCGAGACGATTTCATCCGCGCCGCAACCGGCCAGAGCGACCAGGCTGCAACCCATGATCAGAGTGCGTTGGAAGTTTTTCACAGCGAGCGGTCCCCTCTTGAGCCGAGAATCAAATAGGCGCGATGTTTGATGCGCTAGAGGCTCGCTAGGGACGCGGCGTGACAGAATTCTTGCAGGATGACAGATGTGTGTCACATTGCAGATTATGACTGAAGAAAGACAAAAATGACAAAATCGGAGCGGGCGATTGATGCGTTCTGCGACACTGACGTCATGATAATAATGCTAAAAAACAGCAATTTGGGCGCATAAACTACAAAAATATTACATTGTTACAGATATGTTGCATTGCCTCGGGCAGTGAGTCATGATGCATCGTGTTCACAAGGAGCCATGCCCATGTCCGTTGCCGCTTTTGCATTCGCGCTGCTCGCCGCGACTCCGCTGGCAGGTACGCCTGCCGCTCCGCTTTCTGCATCCCTGTCAGCGCAGGCCAACACGCCCGAGCTGGCCGTGCAGCCTCTGGCTGCGGGGAAGGCGGACAAGGCGCTCGCCATGCTCGAAAAGGCAAGTGCGGCCGATCCGCATGATGCAGCCGTGCTGATCAATCTGGGTATCGCCTATGCTCAGGCAGGCGAGGATGGGAAGGCACGCACAGCTTTCGAGCAGGCACTGGCCTGCCATGAAGTGGTCGAACTCGATACGGCCGATGGCAACGCCACCGATTCGCGCAGGCTTGCCCGTAAGGCGATCAAGATGCTCGAACGGGGCGAGTTCCGCCCGGCCGCAGCGCGCGCAGGTCAGTTGACTTTGCGCGACTGATTTCCAAGCGGCCCAACCAGGCGCCGCGGGGACGTAAGCGGGCGGAGCTGCGTAAGAGCGCAGCCCGCCCGTTTTGCTGTTCAGCGTCCAGACCATCGGCATAGCGCTTCATCATGCTGTCACCTGTCTGTCATTTAGGATAGACAAAGAGAGTCATTCTGGAGGGCCGAGACATGATTCTCGCCGCGGCTTGCCGCGTCATGACAATTGCTGCTGCGATGGGCTTTGCAGTCGAAGCCCAGGCAGACGTGATCGAGCTGGGGGCTGATGGTGCGCGCTGGGTGGCCGGGCCGATGGCCGGGACTCCGGTTGTCCCCGATGCTGCTGCCGCATCAGGCGCAGACGCGCGCGGCACCGGTTTGGCCGAGGCCCCGGCGGTCCCTGTTGTGGCGATTGCCGATCCGGCGCGCCATGCGGCGGGCATCCCCGCGCGTTATGCTGCAAAGATCGCGGAACTGGCCGCCCGCTTCGACCTTTCGCCGAGCCTTATGGAGGCGCTGGTGTGGCAGGAGAGCCGCTGGCGCGAGAACGCCGTATCGCCGGTCGGCGCGCGCGGCCTTGCGCAGCTGATGCCGGGCACGGCGCGTTATCTTGGCGTTGATCCGAACGATCCTTTCGCCAATCTCGAAGGCGGGGCACGCTACCTGCGCGAACAACTCGACCGCTTCGATGGCGATCTGGAAAAAGCATTGGCAGCCTACAACGCCGGTCCCGGGCGGGTCGAGCGTGCCGGGGGCATTCCCAATATCCGCGAGACCCAACACTATGTCGCCGCCATCATGGGGCGGCTCGCCAATCATTCGCGTGCGCCGGGCCAGTAGCCCATGCCGCGCCAACCCGATCCAAGGATAAAGAGACATTTCATGATTTCGCTGTTCCGCCTTCCCGCCCGCATGATCGCTCTGCTGACCTTGGCGCTGGCCCCTTCGGCAGCGCTCGCGCAAGGCACTGATCCTGCCGGTTCTGGCCCGATCAACAGCGCGCTGTTGTGGCTGCAGGGCACGCTGCTCGGCACGGTCGCCACCACCGTGGCGGTGATGGCGGTGGCGGCAATCGGCTTCATGATGCTGACCGGGCGGATGAACTGGCGCTTCGGCGCGACGGTGATCATCGGCGTGTTCATCCTGTTCGGCGCGACCACCATCGTCGCCGGCATCCAGTCGGCGGCGGGGTGAGGACGGCATGAGCGAGCTCACCCGCCACCCGGTGCACCGCGCGCTCACCCGCCCGCAGATGTTCGCGGGCGTGACGATGAACTTCTTCATCATCAACCTGATGGTGACGACGATTGCGTTCCTGATCCTGAAGAGCTGGTGGATCCTGCCCGTCCCGGCGGTGATGCACGTGATCGGCTATTTCGCCTCGCTGCGCGAACCGCGCATTTTCGACCTCTGGATTACCAAGGTCAGCAAATGCCCGCGCGTGCCCAATTTCAAGCGCTGGGGATGCAACTCCTATGCCCCGTAAATGGATCGGCCCTGCCGCCTGGAGCGCCAAGGAAGCCCTCGTCGGTGACCGCCTGCCCTATGCCAGCCTGATCGACGAGAACACTGTGTTGCTGCGCGATGGCTCGGTCATGAGCGCGATCCAGGTGCCGGGCCTGCTGTTCGAGACGGAGGACAGCGATGCCCTCAACGCCCACGCCGCCACGCGTGAGGTGATGCTGCGCTCGACGCTCGATGCGCGGTTCGTGATGTATCACCACGTCATCCGCCGCCGGGTGGAGGTGGAGCTGGAGGCCGAGTTCCCCGATGCCCTCTCGCGCCACATTGATGCGCGCTGGAAGCAGCGGCTGGCGGGGGGATCGCTGTTCATCAACGACCAGTTCGTCACCCTGATCCGCCGCCCCGCGCGCGGCAAGACCGGCCTGCCCGAACGGATGAGCAAACTGTTCTCGCGGGCCGCACAGGAAGAACTTGAGGCCGATCCCAAGGACATCCGCAGTCTCAAGGCGGCGATCACCGGGCTGGTTGCCTCGCTCCAGAGCTACGGCGCGGCGGTGCTGGGCGATTATCAGTCACCGACGAGCAACGATGGCACCAATTCCGAGATGCTCGAACTGCTCTCGGCGCTCTACAATGGCGAGATGCGTCCGGTGCGCCGCCCGTCGCCCGAGACCGATATCGGCCACATGCTACCCTATCGCCGCGCGAGCTTCGGCCTCGATGCGATGGAGCTGCGCGGGAGCGCCGCCCCCGATTTTGCCGCGATCTTGGGGCTAAAGGATTACCCCGAGGCGACCTCGCCCGGCCTGCTCGACAACCTGCTGCGCCTGCCGTTCGAGATGGTCGTGACCGAGAGCTACGCGCCCAACGAACGCACCACCGCCAAGGAGCGGATCGACCTCGCCCTGCGCCGCTCGCGCTCGGTTGACGAAGAAGCCGCGGCGGAGCGTGCCGACATGATGGCCGCCCGCGATGCGCTCGGTAACGGTGCAGTTGGTTTTGGCGACCATCACCTCACCGTGCTGGTGCGCGAGCGTGATCTGGCGCGGCTCGATGATGCGATGGCGTCCTGCGCGGCGGCACTCGCCGATACCGGCGCGATCGCGGTGCGGGAGGACACCAATCTTGAGCCCGCCTTCTGGGCGCAGTTCCCGGGCAACGAGGAATATATCGTGCGCCGCGCGCTGATTTCCTCGGCCAATATGGCAGGCTTCGGCTCGTTCCACGGCTTTGCGCTGGGGCAGGCCGCTGGAAATCACTGGGGCGATGCCGTGACGCTGCTGGAGACGACCAGCGCCACACCGTTCTTCTTCAACTTCCACCACGGTGATCTCGGCAATTTCTCGGTCATCGGGCCGTCCGGTTCGGGCAAGACCGTGGTGATGAACTTCCTCGCCGCGCAGGCGCAGAAGTTCAAACCGCGCACCATCCTGTTCGACAAGGATCGCGGGGCGGAGCTGTTCATTCGCGGGATCGGCGGGCGCTATGACCGGATTGCGCCGGGGATGCCGACCGGCTTCAACCCGCTTTCGCTCCCGGACACCCCCGCCAACCGTGCCTTCCTGCGCGATTGGCTGGCCGTGCTGCTCAAGGCCGATGGGCCGGAAGAATTTTCGACGATCAGCGCGGCGGTCGACGCGACTTACGCTAATGACCCGAGCCTTCGCCGGTTGCGGCACTTCAAGGAACTGCTGTCGGGCACCCGCCGTCCCGAGCCGGGCGATCTGGCCGATCGGCTCGGCGCTTGGATCGGCTCGCCGAGCGGTGACGGCGGTGAGCATGCGTGGCTGTTCGACAATGCTCAGGATCGGCTCGATCTCGAAACCCGCGTGATGGGCTTCGACATGACCGCTCTGCTCGAAAACCCGCGCCTGCGCACGCCGACGATGATGTATCTGTTCCACCGCATCGATGAACGGCTGGACGGGCAGCCGACCATGATCCTGATCGATGAAGGCTGGAAGGCGCTGGACGACGAGGTGTTCGCTGCGCGCATCCGCGATTGGCTCAAGACGCTGCGCAAACGCAACGCGCTGGTGGGCTTTGCCACGCAGAGCGCGCGCGATGCGCTCGACAGCCGCATCTCCACCGCGCTGGTCGAACAGACCGCGACGATGGTGTTCATGCCCAACAGCCGCGCCCGGCCCGAGGATTATTGCGATGGCTTCGGCCTCACCAGCCACGAATTCGCGCTGATCCGCAGCCTCCCTGCGCACTCGCGCTGCTTCCTCGTGCGCCAGCCCGATGCTTCGGTGGTGGTGCGGCTCGACCTGTCGGGCGCGCCCGAAGTGCTGACGATCCTGTCGGGCCGCGAAAGCGCGGTGCGGCGGCTCGACCTCCTGCGTGAAGCCGTGGGCGATGCCCCGTCCGCCTGGTACCCGCCGCTGACCGGGCGGCCGTGGCCGGATGGCGCGGCGACCGAAGACGATCCCATGTGGCAGGCAGCGGAATGACGACCGCTTGCGACATGGCCGCCCAGTCGATGGGCACCGGCGTTTCTGCCGCGCTCTCGGCGGTAGACTGCATCGCCAGCGGTGTCAGCGAACAGGCCTTCAACCGCCTGTTCGGCTCCGAAGGACAGCTGGCCTTTGCGCTGACGATCTTGCTGGGGCTGTATGTCGGCTTCTTCGGCATCTCGCTGATGCTAGGCAGGTCGAACCTGTCGGTTCGCGCGCTGTTGCCCAAGATGATGACACTGGGGCTGGTGCTGACCTTCGCCACGAGCTTTGTCGCCTTCTCGACGATCTTCTACAACATCTTCATCGGCGGGCCGGACCAGATTGCCGGGATCCTGACCGGCACCAATGGCGATAGCGCCACTGCCGTGTTTGCGCAGAAACTCGATGTGGTGTTCCTTGCGATCCAGCAAGCGAGCGGGGATACCAAGGACATCAGCGCCTTCTCGCCGCCCGGCATGATGTGGATCGGGGCGATGCTGCTCTTGCTCGGCACTGTCGGCCTGCTGGTCACGGCGCGGATTGCGCTGGCGCTGCTGCTCGCGCTGGGGCCGATCTTCGTGGTGATGGCGCTGTTCGAAGGCACGCGCGGGCTGTTCACCGGCTGGCTCAAGGGGTTGACCATGATGGCGCTCGCACCGCTGTTTGCGGTGCTGGGCGGCTCGATCATGCTGGAAATGGCAGTGCCGGTGCTGGCCGCTCTGGTGGCTGTGCCGGGGCAGATCGACCAGCAGGCGGCAATGGCGTTCTTCCTGATCGGCGCGGTGCACATGGCGCTGATGTTCCTCTCGCTCAAGGTCGCCTCGACGATGGTGGCGGGCTGGCAGGTGTTCGGCCTCGTGCCTGACAAGGCGCGCAGCCGCAGCGATGATGGCCCGCGCAGCGTCGGGGCTGCCCAACCGGCGGCGACCGCGCCGCGCAGCACCAACGTGGCTCCCGCCAGCGCGGCCCTTGCTGCCCGAAGGGTGGACGTTGCTCCCCTCCAGACCGTCGTCGCCGCCAATGATACCGGGGCCGAAGGCGGTGTTTCGCGCGAAACTCGTATCGTTGCGACCGGCAGCGGCGGGGGCGGGCAGGTGACGCCCTTGAACCCGGCAACCTCGCGCACCCGCGGCATCGGCAACCGCTTCCGTTCTGTTACACCTGTCGTCACCGCCGCGCCTGCCCCGGCGCCGAAAGCCCCCCCACCGGAGACCTACCAATGACCCGCGCCGTGCACCTTGCCGCGCTCGCCCTTGCTCTTGCCGCGCCCTTCGCCGCTCCGGCTGTCGCGCAAGATGATCGCCTCCAGACACTGGTCTTCGACGAGAACGCCGTCGTCCGGATCGACGGCAAGGTGAAGGTGCAGACCACCATCAAGTTCGCCCCCGACGAGATGATCGAGAACGTAGCGATCGGTGACAGCGCGGCATGGCAGGTGCAGCCCAACAAGGCGCAGACGATCCTGTTCGTTAAACCGCTGGAGCCCGCTGCGCGCACCAACATGACAGTGGTGACCGACAAGCGCACTTATCTGTTCGATCTCGTCGCCAGCCCCAAGAACGCCGCGCTTTACGTCCTCCAATTCCGCTATCCCGAGCTGGAGAAGGCGGCCGAGGAAGCCCGCCTTGCCGCCGCCGCCGAGGCTGAAGCCGCAAAGCTGCGCGCCGCCGCCGATCCGGTGGAAATCGCCGCCGCGTCGGACCCCTATGCGGTGACCGATCCGGCGCAGCTCAACTTCGAATGGGCACGGGCAGGGGCAACCGAACTGCTCCCGGCGCGCGCCTTCGACGATGGTGACGCGGTGTTCCTGACATGGCCTGCCGGCGCGCCGATCCCTGCAATTCTCGTCACCAATGCAGATGGCGATGAAGGGCCGATCAATTTCACCACGCGCGGCGAGACGGTAGTGGTCGAGGGCGTGCCGCCACAACTGATCCTGCGCTCGGGCCGTGACACCGCCACACTCACCAACACCGGCCCGATGCCGCCATCGGCGCGGCAGGCCGGGCTGAACGCGCCGCGCGGAAAGAGCAACAAGTGATGAGAAACCTGAATCATTTCGCCAAGGAGAGCATCTGATGCGTCTGGCCATGCGTTTGCCGCCGAAGAAGGGTGAGGGTGGAAACAGCGACGCGGTCGATCCGCGCACCCGCGAATCCGCCGAAATCATCGACCTTGCGAGCCGGGCTGCCTTCCCCGCTGTCACTGACCGCAAGGCGAAAGGCGACGGGCTCCAGCTTGCCGCCGGGGTCGCCATCGTCGGCTTGCTCGGCGCTGTGACCTTCTGGGCGATGAACGCCGCGCGCACGCCGGAACCGCAGGGTATCGGTAACCCCGCCGTCACCCCGCCGCAGGCCGCCGCACCCGTTGTGGTGCAGCCGGTCACCGATCCCGCACAGCGGCCCGGCGCGGTGCCGGTGGTGCCGCCGGTCGATCCGGCGCCCGCGCCCGTGCTGGTCAACAACCCGGCGATGATGCCGGGCACCGCCGCCAATCCCTATGCAAGCCCGCAGTTGGTCTATGACGCGAGCAGCGCGCGGGGCGGGTCGCGGCTGGCGGAGGCGCCAGTGGCTGCACCAGCTGCAGGCACTGCAGGTGCCCCGGGCAGCGGCGGCTCGGCGGAGTTCGCGAGCCGGGTCGGAGGCGTGGGCGGTGCGCCTGCGCAGGCGCGCTCGATGGTCAATCCCTCGACAACGGTCACCGAGGGCACGCTGATCCCCGCGATCCTCGAAACCGCGATCAACACCGATGTGCCCGGCTATGTCCGCGCGGTGGTGAGCCAGGATGTGCGCAGCTTCGATGGCAAGCGCATCCTTGTGCCGCGCTCCTCGCGGCTGATCGGCCAGTATCAGGCCGGGGTGCAGCAGGGCCAGCGCCGCGCCTATGTGATCTGGACCCGGCTGATCCGTCCCGACGGCGTATCGGTCAACCTCGCCTCGCCCGCGATCGGGTTTGACGGGACGACCGGGCTGGAGGGTGATGTCAACAGCCACTTCTTCAAGCGTTTCGGTTCGGGCCTGCTGCTTTCGGTGGTGGGCGGCCTCGGCGCGCTGGCGACCGGTGGTGTGGGCGGCGTGATCGTTGCCGGGGGCGCGCAGGGCGCAGCCAATGCGGCGGTGCAATCGCAGGGCCAGATCAGCCCCACGATCCGCGTGCGCATGGGCGAGCCGATCCGGGTCTTCACCGCACGCGATCTCGATTTCAGCGCGGTTGGCGGCTGAGCAGGCGCATGAGCGCGGACATTCACCGGCTGGACGGAGGCGAGAGCGCGGTGCCGCT
>RDXA01000033.1 GCA_004292705.1 Sphingomonadales bacterium
CGATTTCCTGACCGGCATGACCGTGGAGGATGCGAAGCAGGCGGTCATCACGCGAGCTGAGGCCGAAGGCTGGGGCAAGGGCCGCACCGTCTGGCGGCTGCGCGACTGGGGCGTTTCGCGGCAACGCTATTGGGGCACGCCGATCCCCTTCATCCACTGCGGTGCCTGCGGCGTGGTGCCGGTGCCCAAGGACCAGCTTCCGGTGACGCTGCCCGAGGATGTCAGCTTCGACATCCCCGGCAACCCATTGGAGCGCCACCCGACGTGGAAGCACGTCGATTGCCCCAAGTGCGGGAGCGCCGCGCGGCGCGAGACTGATACGCTCGACACCTTCGTCGACAGCTCGTGGTATTTCCTGCGCTTCGCCAGCCAGCCTGCCGACCGTCCCTTCGACCCGGAAGAGGTCGCCAAGTGGATGCCGGTGCAGCACTATATCGGCGGCATCGAACACGCGATCCTGCACCTGCTCTATGCCCGCTTCTGGACCCGCGCGCTCGCGCACACGGGCAAGATTACGGTGCAGGAGCCGTTTGCCGCGCTGTTCACGCAGGGCATGGTGACGCACGAGACCTATAGCCGCATCGACGCGAGCCGGGGCGTGCCGGTGTTCTTCGGCCCCGAAGAGATCGACCGCACCTCGGACGGCGCAACGCTGCTGGCGGATGGCGGCGCAGTCGAGGTCGGCCGCGTCATCAAGATGTCGAAGTCGAAGAAGAACGTCGTCGACCCGGATGCGATCATCGCGCGCCACGGCGCGGATGCGGTGCGCTGGTTCATGCTGTCGGACTCGCCGCCCGAGCGCGACCTGCCGTGGTCCGACGCGGGGATCGAGGGCTGCGCGCGCTTCGTCCAGCGGTTGTGGCGGCTTGCAAAAAGTGAGCTGCCTTTGATGCCAACTCATTTTGAGAACAATTTGGCGCCCGGCATGACGCTGAAAATGAACCCGTCTGACGATCTTTCGCTTAGGAAGAAGGTGGCCAAGGCGTCTAAGGGGATCGCAGAAGACGTTGAAGCGCTTCAGTTCAACAAGGCCGTAGCCAAAATTTATGAGTTGGTGGCTGCTATCGAGAAGGCACCTGAGACTGAAGCGCGTCAGACCTCGATTGCAAAGCTGATCCGAATGATATCGCCAATGATGCCTCATCTTGCCGAGGAACTCTGGCAGCACTTTGGCCCCGGCCTTGTTGCCGAGGCCTCTTGGCCCGAAGTTGAAGACGAAAGTCTTCTGGTCGATGACGAAGTCACCATCGCGATCCAGCACATGGGCAAGCTGCGCGACACCGTCATCGCGCCCAAAGGTGCCTCGAAAGAGACCTTGGAAGCCCTCGCGCTCGCCTCGGCCAACCTGCAACGCTCGGTCGATGGTGCTGCGATCCGCAAGGTGATTGTCGTGCCGGACCGATTGGTGAATATCGTCACCTGATGCGGATTCTTGCCCCCTCGCTTTGGGCCCTCGCGGCCTCGCTCGCCCTGACTGCCTGCGGCCTTTCGCCGATGTATGCGGGCGGTACCAGCGCCCCGACCGCGCAGGGTATTGCGGCAGTCGATGTCCCCGCGATCCAGGGGCGTGGCGGCTGGCTGGTCAAGAATGCGCTCGACGCCCGGCTCGGCGTGGCGGGGCAGACGACGCCGCAATACCGGCTGGATGTGCGGCTCGACGATTCACTCGAAGCGCTCGGTGTCCTCAACGATGACACGATCAGCCGCGAACGCCGCATCCTGCGCGCCCGTTATCAGCTGGTCGAGCTGGCCACTGGCGCGGTGCTGCTCGATGCGACCGCCGGATCGGACGCCGGGATCGACGTGGTGAGCAGCGAATATGCCACCATCGCCGCCGAGCAGAAGGCGCTCGAAAACCTCGCGCTCGATGTCGCTGACCGGATGGCCACGCAGGTTGCATTGACCCTCCGGGCGCACCGCCCCAGCCAGCCGTGAAGGCGACCCACAAGGATTTTCTGCGCGGGCCACCTGCCGCAGCGCGCGAGGCGCGGATTTTCTTCTTCTGCGGTCCGGACGAGGCCGGGGCCAGTGCCGCTGCCGAACGGGTGGTTGCCGCCCTGCCTGACCCGGGCGAACGCATCGAGCTGGCTGGCGCGGACCTCAAGCGCGATCCTGCGCTGCTGGGGGACGAGGCACGCTCGACCTCGCTGTTCGGCGGCACCCGGCATATCTGGGTGCGCGCCAGCGGCGATGATGCGCATGACGCGCTGCAATTCCTGATCGAGACCGCCGATGCCGGAGCAGGCGAAGCGGCACCCGTGCTGGTCGTTGCGACGTCAGCCACCGACAAATCGCGCACCGCCAAGCTGCTGGAGAAGCGCAAAGACGCGCTGGTCGCGATGTTCCACCTGCCCGATCTGTCCGCTGTCGCGCAGGCGGTGCGCGCCATGGCCGATGCAGCGGGCCTCAGGCTCGGCGGTGATCTGGCCGAACGCATCGCGCGCGGCGCCGGGCTCGACGTGCGGCTGGCGCAGTCTGAAATCACCAAGCTGGCGCTCTATTGCGATGCCGACCCGCAATCGCCCCGTCCGGCCACGCAAGAGGATCATGCCGCCATCGGTGCGGCGACCGAAGAGGATGGCTTTGCCCCGCTGGTCAACGCCGTGCTCGGCGGCGAGCTGGGCAGGATCGCCAGCGAAATCAAGCGGATGCGCGAGCTTGGCCTCAACCCCGTCGGCGTCGCGCTGGCGCTGGAACGGCGCGCGGCGCAACTGGCGCAGATTTCAGCCTATCTCGGTCCGCGCGGGCAATTCGACCAGATCGACAAAGGCGCGGAAATGCGGCTCGGCATCTTT
>RDXA01000034.1 GCA_004292705.1 Sphingomonadales bacterium
AACACCCAGACATGGGGGATCGTCGTCGCCAAGGCGCTGTCGGACATGACGTGGTGGTTCATCAATTTCTGGCTGGCGGATTATTATCGCAAGGTGTTCGATCTATCGACGCTGGAACTGGCGGTGCCACTGGCGATTGCTTATGCCGGATCGGGCCTTGGCGCGTTGCTGGCAGGTTGGGCGTCAACGCGGCTGCTGGAGGTAGGCTGGAGCCCCAACCGGGTGCGCAAGAGCGTAATGCTGGCATCGGCACTGATCGTGGCCCCGCTGCCGCTGGTGCTGGAAATCAACAGCTTTTGGCCGGTGGCGGTGATGATCGGGGTGGTGATGGCCGGGCATCAGGGCTTCTCGCTCTCGCTGTTCTCGACCATCACCGACGTGGTGCCGCAGGCCAAGGTCGGGCGGGTAACAGCCTTTGGCGCTTTCATGGGCAATATGGGTGGGGTGGCGATCAGCCTGGTTGCCGGCCGCGTGCTCGATGCCGGGCTGGGCTTTGTGCCGCTGTTCATCTTCGCATCATCGTCCTATCTGATTGCCTTGGCGTGGTTCCAGTGGCTGATCCCTGAGATCCGCCGCCCGGACGAAGCAGCGCGGTTGCAATAGCCGGGCGCGCAGGTTAGGCATATGACACCGCAAGACAGAAGGCGGGGCCACAGGGGCATTCGGCAAGCGATGGGCAGGTCTGAACCGGAATGACGCGCAATCGCCGCCCCGATTTCGAGGCCTATGCGGGCGACCTGTTCGGCGAGATGATGCTCGCCGACACGACGGCGACGGCCGCTGCCAAGGCAGAGCGCAAACCCCTCTCGCGCTTCATCCCCGGCCTTGCGATCTGCGCTATCGCTGGTGCCGCGGCGGCATGGCTGAGCCAGAACTACGGCGTGCCGGTGATCCTTGCGGGCCTGCTGATCGGTCTCGCAGTGAACTTCGCCGCCACCGATCCGCGCACCCATGACGGTCTCGACGCCGTGTCTCGCCATGGCCTGCGGGCAGGCATCGTCCTGCTCGGCTTTCAGGTAACCGCGATGCAGGTGGTAGCGATGGGGATTGTCCCTTTTGCCGGGCTGGCGCTGGTGATGGCCGCGGCCCTCCTCGCCGCGCTCGCCGCTGCGCGCGTGACCGGACAAAGCCCGGCCATCGGCCTGCTCGGCGGGGGCGCGACGGCGATCTGCGGTGCTTCGGCGGCGCTCGCCCTGTACGGCGTCATCGGGCGCGAGCGGATCGAACAGGCGCAATTCACCCTGACGCTGGTGATCCTTGCCGCAGCCAGCGCCATCGCGCTCGTCGCCTATCCGCCGTTGACGCAAATGCTCGGCTTCACCGATGCACAGGCGGGATTTCTGGTGGGCGCGTCGATCCATGATGTTGCGCAGGCCATCGGTGCGGGCTTTGCCGTGTCGGATCCCGCAGGCGCGCAGGCGACCGTGGTGAAGCTGACCCGCGTCGCGCTGCTGGCGCCGCTCGTGGCGCTCGCCGCGCTCTGGATCGCCAAGGTCGAGCCGCTGCCCGAGGGCGTCGGCAAGGCCCGTGTGCCGGTGCTGCCCGGCTTCATCCTCGCCTTCCTCGCGCTGGTAGGGATCAATTCGCTCGCCCCCCTTCCGCCCCTGCTCGCGGCGCATGCGCTGACATTGTCGAAGACTTTGCTGCTGCTCGCCGTTACCGCCACTGCCATGCGCACCCGCACCGATCTGTTGCTTGGCCTCGGCTGGCGGGCCGTGATGCCGGTGCTCGCCGCGACCATCGCATCGTTGGCGGTGGCGCTCGGCTTTGCCCGGTGGGTGATCTGATGGCGGCGATGTTCGACCTGGCAGTGATCGGCGGCGGGGTGAACGGGGCCGGGATCGCGCGTGACGCTGCGGGGCGCGGGGCGAAGGTCCTGCTGCTGGAACGTGGGGACCTAGCCGAAGGCACCTCGTCCAACTCCACCAAGCTGATCCATGGCGGCCTGCGCTATCTTGAACATTACGAGTTTGCGCTCGTGCGCGAGGCGCTGACCGAGCGCGAGGTGCTGTGGGGGATCGCCCCGCACATCATCTGGCCGCTGCGCTTCATCCTCCCCCATCGTCCCGGCCTGCGCCCACGCTGGCTGTTGCGGCTGGGGCTGTTTCTTTATGACCATCTCGGCGGGCGCAAATTTCTCCCCGCCGCTGAAAGCGTGGCGCTGGCGCGGCACCCGGCCGGTGCTCCGTTGAAGACCGGCTTTAGCCGTGCCTTTGCCTATTCCGACGGCTGGGTCGATGACGCGCGACTGGTGGTACTCAATGCCCGCGACGCTGCCGATCGCGGGGCCGCAGTGCGCACCCGCTGCGAAGTCACCGCGCTGGTGCGTGAAGGCGATTCCTGGCGCATCGACGCGGGGGGCGAAACCTTTACCGCCCGCGCCGTGGTCAACGCTGCCGGGCCGAGGGTGCTTGACCTTCTGGGCCGTGCAGGCGAGCCTTCGAGCCAGCGCATGCGGTTGGTGCGCGGATCGCATATCGTGGTGCGCAAGCTGTTCGACCACGATTACGCCTATTTCTTCCAGCTTCCCGACGGGCGCATCTTCTTTGCCATTCCCTATGAACAGGACTTCACCCTGATCGGCACCACCGATGTCGATCACCACGGCAGCCTTGATGAGGTGTGCGCCAGCCCTGAGGAGATCGCCTATCTGTGCGAAGGCGCCTCCGAATATTTCCGCCAGCCGGTTACCCCGGCTGATGTCGTGTGGACCTATTCCGGGGTGCGCCCGCTGGTTGATGATGGGTCGGGCCGCCCGGAGGCAGCGACGCGGGGCTACCGGTTCGA
>RDXA01000069.1 GCA_004292705.1 Sphingomonadales bacterium
CGGGTGACGGCGGCCTAGGCTCTACTTCAGCAAGTCCAGCGCAATTGCGCGCACGGCATCGCCCATGTCGGGGCGCGACAGGGCAATCGCCAGCGTCGCTTCGACAAATCCGGTCTTGCTGCCGCAGTCATAGCGCGCGCCGTCGAAGGTGACGGCGTGAAACGGCTGCTGGCCGATCATCTGCGCCATGGCATCGGTCAGCTGGATCTCGCCGCCCGCGCCCTTGCCCTGGCGTTCCAGCACCCGCATGACTTCGGGCTGGAGGATGTAGCGGCCGGAAAGGATCTTATTCGAGGGGGCCTCTGCAACAGGCGGCTTTTCCACGAGGCCCGTAACCTCGGTCAGCGCGCCATCCTGTGCACCGGGCGCGATCACGCCGTAGCTGGAAACCTGCGCCATCGGCACTTCGAGCACCGAGATGAGGTTGCCGCCCACCTCGCTATAGGCATCGACCATCTGCTTCATGCAGCCCGTGCCGCCCTCGCGCGCCACCATCAGCTCGTCGGGCAGAAAGATCGCGAAGGGCTCGTCACCCACAATGGCGCGGGCGCACCAGATCGCATGGCCAAGGCCCAATGGCTCTTGCTGGCGGACATAGGCACAATTGCCGGGTCCCAGGCGTGTGGGGCCAAGCACCGACAGATCCTTGCCGCGCTCGCTCATCGTCTTTTCGAGCTCAAAAGCGATGTCGAAATGATCCTCGATCGCGCTTTTGCCGCGCCCGGTGACGAAGATCATCTGCTCGATACCGGCCTCGCGCGCCTCATCGACCGCATACTGGATCAGCGGGCGATCAACCACCGGGAGCATCTCCTTGGGCACTGCCTTGGTTGCTGGCAGGAACCGGGTGCCGAGACCAGCGACGGGAAACACGGCTTTGCGGATCGGTTTGGGGGACATTGGCGGCTCTCGCTGCGGCGTATGGAATTGCCCGCGTCGACTGCTTCCGTGCCTTGCGCCATGGCGCAGGTCAATGATTGTTCGCCTTCGCGCCAAGCAACGCTGTGGGAGCGAGTTGCACGAAAAGCACTTTTCGCTAAGGCTTGATGCATGGACAAGCTGATCATCAAGGGCGGCAACCGCCTGCAGGGCACGATCCCGATTTCCGGCGCGAAGAATGCTGCGTTGACGCTCATTCCCTGCGCCTTGCTGACCGAGGAGCCGCTGACGCTGCGCAACCTGCCGCGACTCGCGGATATTGACGGGTTCCAGCACCTGATGAACCAGTTCGGCGTCACCACCGTGATCCAGGGCACCCGGCCCGAGGATTTCGGGCGGGTGATGAGCATGGAGGCGACGCGGATCACCTCGACGGTCGCGCCCTATGATCTGGTGCGCAAAATGCGCGCCTCGATTCTGGTGCTCGGCCCGATGCTGGCGCGCGCGGGCGAGGCGACCGTGTCGATGCCCGGCGGCTGCGCGATCGGTAACCGCCCGATCGACCTGCATCTGAAGGCCTTGGAAGCCTTCGGCGCGCATATCGAACTCGCGGCCGGTTACGTGAAGGCCTATCAGCCCGACGGCGGAATGCCGGGCGGCGATTTCGACTTCCCAGTGGTCAGCGTCGGCGCGACCGAGAATGCGCTGATGGCCGCGGTGCTGGCCAACGGTACAAGCCGCCTGTTCAATGCCGCGCGTGAGCCGGAAATCGTCGATCTTTGCAACATGCTGGTGGCGATGGGGGCGGAGATTGAGGGGATCGGGCGCTCGAACCTCACCATCCACGGGGTCAAGCGCCTGCACGGCGCGACCTACCGCGTGATGCCCGACCGTATCGAGGCTGGTTCTTACGCCTGCGCCGCCGCGATCACAGGGGGCGAGGTGCGGCTGGAAGGTGCCAAGGCCGATGACATGCTGGCGACGATCCATGCGTTGCAGGCAATCGGCTGCGAAGTGACCTCGGACGCCAAGAGCGTCACGGTAAAGGCGAACAGCCACCTCAAGGCAACCGACCTCACGACCGCGCCCTATCCGGGCCTTGCTACGGACATGCAGGCCCAGCTGATGGCGCTGTTGTGCAAGGCGCAAGGCACGAGCGTGCTCAAGGAGACGATCTTCGAGAACCGCTTCATGCACGTGCCCGAACTGGCGCGGATGGGCGCGAACATCAACACCGAAGGGCGCACCGCGATCGTCAAGGGCGTGGACCGCCTGACCGGCGCCGAAGTGATGGCAACCGACCTGCGGGCTTCGATGAGCCTCGTGATCGCAGGGCTGGCGGCCGAGGGCGAGACCACCGTGCGGCGGCTCTACCACCTCGACCGGGGATATGAACGGCTGGAGGAAAAGCTCCAGCTGGTGGGTGCCGATATCGAGCGGGTGGACGACTAGGGCCTCAGTAACCGTTCACCCTGAGCCTGTCGAACGGCTGTCTGTCCTTGAAGCGAGAGACTGCGAGACGAAGTGCAAGGCTTCGACAAGGTCATCCCGGACGGGTTGGACACTCGTTCACCACCAGCCACACCCTTATCGCACTCGCCAGTCCCGGCGGGGTAGGGGACTTGATTCGCTCGGCATCGATACGGGCGACGAGAGCGGCGACCGCCAGCCCCTCGTGCGCGGCGGCGGCCTTCAGCATGTCCCAGAACAGCGGCTCGAGGCTGATCGAGGTCTGGTGGCCCGCTATGCTCAGCGAGCGTTTGACCGGGGGGTGATAGGGCGACGTCATCGACGCCGCTCTAGGTCATGCACTCATAAATCGCTATCCCTGTGGCGCGAGTTTTGATTCAAGCTCCTTGAAAGGAGTTGAAGATGAGCCAGCGTCGCTATGAGCT
>RDXA01000070.1 GCA_004292705.1 Sphingomonadales bacterium
ATGAGCAGCGCATTCATTGCCATCGACTGGGGTACGACCAACCGACGGATATACCTGATCGTGCAGGGCAAGGTCGTTCGCAGCGAGCGTGACGACATGGGGGCGCTTGCCATGGCGGGTTCCGGATACCACGAGGCCATTGCAACCATCCGCGCCGACTATGGTGATTTGCCCGTGCTGATGGCGGGCATGGTCGGTTCAAGCCTTGGCTGGAGCGATGCTGGCTACATAGGGCTGCCTGCCGCCTTTCCTGAACTCGCAAGCGGCCTTCACTGGATCGATGATCGTACCGCGATCGTACCGGGCCTTTGCATCGACAACCGGGATCGCACCGATGTCATGCGCGGCGAAGAAGTCCAATTGCTTGGGGCGGTCGCAAAGGGCCTCGTGCCGCGCGATGCCTGGCTATGCCAGCCCGGAACCCACTGCAAATGGGCCGAGGTCAAGGACGGAAAGATCGCCAGCTTCGTCACGGCAATGAGCGGCGAATTGTTCGCCCTGTTGCGAAAAAGCGGAGTGTTGGCGCACCACCTGACGGGCCCCGTGAGAGACAATGACGCCTTTGTGCATGGAGTCGCAGAAGGCGCTGGGCGCGACCTTGCGGCAAGCCTGTTCTCGGTCCGCTCGCTTGGCGTGATGGGCAAGCTACCAGATGATGATGCGTCATCCTATGCCAGCGGTATCCTGATCGGCAGCGACGTGGCCTGTCGACTCCGAAAGATCGGAGCAGCACCAGTCCACATCCTTGCCGACGAAGAGCTTGGCGGTCTCTATCGCCGCGCCGTGATGATGCTGGGAGGCAAGGCGACCCTGATCGATAGCCATGCCGCCTTTGTTGAGGGGATCACTGCCATTTGGGACATGTCACAATGAAACACCACTTCGAACAGGCTTTCGCGCAATGCCCGCTGGTTGCCATCCTGCGCGGCATCACTCCTGAAGATGCTGTGGCGGTTGGCGATGCGCTGGTGGAGGTGGGCTTCCGGATCATCGAAGTACCGCTCAATTCACCAGACCCGCTCGCCTCCATAAACTCGTTGGCCCGCCATTTTGCCGGAACAGGTGTCGTCATCGGGGCGGGTACAGTGCTGGACCGGATCAGAGTGGCGCACGTCGCTGAGGCTGGCGGCAGTCTCATTATCGCCCCAAGTTGCAATCCTGAGGTTATCGCCGAGGCGGCAGCCCGCAATCTGGTCGCTGTGCCCGGCATCGCCACCCCGACCGAGGCCTTCACTGCGCTCGCCTTCGGGGCTGCCGCGCTCAAGCTGTTCCCGGCTGAGGCGGCCTCGCCCGCAGTGCTCAAGGCGATGCTGGCAGTGCTGCCTGTTGGTACCAGAATTCTGCCTGTCGGCGGGGTCACCGCGGAAGGAATGTCAGCATGGCAAATGGCCGGGGCGGCCGGCTTTGGGCTTGGTTCAGCGCTGTATAGGCCGGGACTGTCAGTCGCCGAGGTGCGGGCCAACGCTGCGCGGTTCATCGCAGCATCGCGTGGTGATTGAGATGCGCGAGCTCGCAGCTCGGGTTTGCCTCCTGTGGCTGGTCATGCTGGCGGCACCCGCCCAGGCGCAAACCCCCGATTTCAATCGCGGGTGGCAATTCCAGCGCAGCGATGCACCCTTTGATACTGCGGTGTTCGATCCCGCCAGGACCGAGATTGTCGATTTGCCCCATACCGCCCGGCTCGAACCCCGCATTGTAAACGATCAGTGGCAGGGCACCGCCTTCTACCGCAAGACTTTCACGGCGCCCAAGGCATGGCGCGGCCAGACGGTATATCTGCGGTTCGAAGCAGCCATGAACGTGGCCAAGGTCAGCATCAACGGCATTGAAGTGATCACGCATCTGGGGGGATGGTTGCCGTTCACCCTCGATCTGACCCCGTATCTGCGACTTGGCGGCACGAATGAGATCCTTGTCAGGCTCGACAACCGGGATAGCCCGATCACCGGCCCCAAACCCTTGGCTGAACTCGATTTCAACTCCTATGGCGGGCTGTATCGCGGCGTAAGTCTGATGGTGAAGCCGCCGGTCCATGTCACTGATGAGATGCTCGCCGACAATGTAGCAGGCGGTGGGTTGTTTGTGACCTACCCACTAGTGAAGGGTGATCAGGCCCGAATTGCGATCGCGGCCAACCTGCGCAACGCTTCCGCCCGCCGCGCTTTCGTAACGGTCCGGCACCGGCTTTATGATGGCCGCGAATTGGTCGGCGAAAGCCGGAGCGAACAGGAGTTATCGCCTCTGGCCAAGAGCGATGATCGTCAGGAGATCAGGCTGTCCGCGCCCAAGCTGTGGTCGCCCCGGTCCCCGCATCTGTACCGGCTCGTCACCGAGGTGACTGATGATCGCGGCTTGGTTGATCGCAGTGAAAGGCAGATCGGCGTGCGCCAGTTCGCCTTTACCGCCGATGGCCGGCTGCTGATCAATGGCGAGCCATCGTTCCTGCGCGGTGTAAACCGCCACCAGGAATATCCCTTTGTCGGCTATGCGTTGTCGCCGCAGGCTGATTATCGTGACGCCAAGCTGATCAAGGAAGCAGGGTTCGATTACGTTCGCCTCTCCCACTATCCGCACTCGCCAGCCTTCATGTCTGCGGCTGATACTCTGGGGCTCGTGCTGATCGATGCCATTCCGGGCTGGCAATTCTACAATCCTGATCCAGCATTCGAGGCACAGGTGCTTCAGACGTGCCGCGACATGATCCGACGTGACCGCAATCACCCTAGCGTGCTGGCATGGGAGTGCTCCCTCAATGAAA
>RDXA01000071.1 GCA_004292705.1 Sphingomonadales bacterium
GAAATCGGGCAGCGGCACGCCGTTGCGCACCGTGCCGGCCGGCGCGCCGAGCTCGCGCTCGAAGATCGCATGGGCATAGGGCCCGGTGACCGCGTGCATCGCATCGAACGCCATTGTCAGGCTGCCCGCTTGCACGGCGGCTCGGATCGCGGGGAAATCGAACAATTCCTCCATCAGATCGGCATAGTCGGCGACCGAATCGATCACTTCGACCACCATGTCACCCGCCTGCGACGTGCCGATCCGGTCGAGATCGACGTCGGCGCTTTCCACCATCAGCCAGCGGTCGATGGTCCGGGTGCGGGCATAGATCGCCTCGGTCACCGCCTCGGGGGCGGGGCCGCCATTGGCGATGTTGTACTTGATGCCGAAATCCTCGTCCGGCCCGCCGGGGTTGTGGCTGGCCGAAAGGATCAGCCCGCCGCTCGCACCGTATTTGCGGATCACATGGCTCGCCGCAGGGGTCGAAAGGATGCCGCCTTGCCCCACCAGCACGCGGGCATAGCCGTTGGCCGCCGCGATGCGGATCGCCTGCTGGATGACGGTGCGGTTGTGGAACCGCCCGTCGCCGCCGATCACCAGCGTCGATCCCGCCGGCCGTTCGGCCACGTCGAACACCGACTGGATGAAGTTTTCGGCATAGTTCGGCTGCTGGAACACCCGCACCTTCTTGCGCAGGCCCGAAGTGCCGGGCTTCTGCCCGTCGAAGGGCGTGGTGGCGACAGTCGTGATCATCCCTGGTCCCCGATCAATTGGCGGTAGAGCGCCCCGTAGGCAGCGCCGCTCGCCGCCCATGAGAAATCCGCCTTCATTCCGTTGGTCTGGAGCCGCTTCCATGCCCCGCGGCGATTGTAAAGATCGACCGCGCGGCTCACCGCCATGGCGAGCGCACCATGGCTGACCGCGTTCATCTGGATGCCGGTCGCCACCCCGACTGCGAGCGCGGCGGGGTTGGCGTCGATCACGGTATCGGCGAGGCCTCCGGTGCGCGAGACCACGGGGACACAGCCATAGGCAAGGCCGTAAAGCTGGGTGAGGCCGCAGGGTTCGAACCGGCTCGGGATCAGGATCGCATCGCCGCCGCCCTGCAAGCGGTGCGAGAGCCCCTCGTCATAGCCCAGCCGCACCCCGATCCGGCCCGGATGGCGCGCGGCGGCGGCGACGAAGGCGGCCTCGATCTCGCCGTCACCCGAGCCCAGCATAGCGAGCCGCCCGCCGATCCCGACAAGGTGATCTAGCACCTCTGCGAGCACATCCATGCCCTTTTGCCAGGTCAGGCGGCTGACGACGATGAACAGCGGACCATCATCGCGGTCGAGCCCGAATTCATGCTCGAGCGCGCGCTTGTTTGCGGCGCGCGCCGCCAGCTTTCCGGCGGTGTAATTGGCAGCGAGATGCGGATCAGTGGCGGGGTTCCACTCGGCGTTGTCGATGCCATTCAGGATGCCGTGGACGCGGTTGGATCGGGCCAGGATCAACCCCTCCAGTCCCATGCCGAATTCCACGCTGCGGATCTCGCCCGCATAGGTCGGGCTGACCGTGGTGATCGCATCGGCGAGCTGCATCCCGGCCTTGAGGAAGCCGACGCCGCCGTAGCTTTCCACGCCGTCGACCGTCCATGCCGATGCTGGCAGACCCAGTTGGGGGAACACCTCAGCGGGGTAATAGCCTTGGAACGCCATGTTGTGGATGGTGATAACGCCCGGCACCGGGCGGCTGCTGGCAAGCGGGGCGAGCTTGAGATAGGCTGGCACCATCCCCGCCTGCCAGTCATGCGCATGGACGAGGTCGAAAGCACGGCCTTTCACCGCGCCCCCGGCAATGTCGGCAGCGGCACGGGCGAAGGCGGCGAAGCGGTGCCAATTGTCCTCCCAGTCGCGCCCCGCAGCATCGGCATAGGGCCCGCCCTCGCGCGCGAACAGCGCGGGGGCATCGAGCACGAGCAGCGACTGTGCACCGAGCTTTCCTGCCAGCAGCCGGGCGCGTGTGCCCAACAAGGCGTCCCACTTGTGAACCGCCTTGGCCTTGCCGAGCTTTGCGAGCACCGCCGGATAGCCGGGAATGAAGGTGGTCACTTCCACGCCCTGCGCAGCCAGCGCGCCCGGCAGCGCGCCTGCCACATCGGCAAGCCCGCCGGTCTTGACCAGCCCCGCCGCCTCGGACGCGACCGAGAGAACCTTCAACCTCATCCCTGCAGGCGCGCCATCATGTCGCGGGTGACCAGCACCACGCCTTTCTCCGACACGCGGAACCTCTGCGCATCGAGCACCGGGTCTTCGCCGATCACCAGACCTTCGGGGATACGCACCCCGGAATCGATGATCACCTTGTTCAGCCGCGCCCCGCGTCCGATATTGCAATAGGGCAGGATCACAGCTTCCTGAACGTTGGAATAGCTGCCGATCTTGGCTCCGGTGAACAACAGGCTGCGGCGCACCTCTGACCCGGAGATGATGCAATCGCCCGACACCAGCGACGACACGGCAAAGCCGCGCCGCCCGTCCTCGTCATGGACGAACTTGGCTGGCGCGGCGACCACTGCATCGGTCCAGATCGGCCAGTCGCGATCGTAGAGATTGAGCTTGGGCACGGTGTCGGTGAGATCGAGATTGGCCTCGAAATAGGCATCCAGCGTCCCGACATCGCGCCAGTATTCCTCGATCTCCTCGGCGGCGCGGATGCAGCTGTTGGTGAAGCGGTGGGCGACCGCTTTGCC
>RDXA01000072.1 GCA_004292705.1 Sphingomonadales bacterium
GCAGGTTCGGTCGGGTTGTTCAGGAGCCGGGTCAGCGCCGCTTCGAAATCGACAAGGCCGGTATAGACGCCCGAGGTTTCGAGCGCGCTTTCGGCCTCCTTCATCGCGAAGAATTCAGCATCCGCCGCCGCCTGCGCCGAGGAAGAATCGCGCGCCTGGCGCTGCACCAGCGAGCTCTCGGCGCGCTCGATTACCCCGGGCTTCACGCCGCCCAGCGAATCCTGCGCATTGTTGCCGATATTGCCGGTCATCACCAGCTCGCCCTGCGTCAGGGTGCGGCGCGAGTAGTTGGGGTTCTCGGCATTCGCGACATTCTGCGCCGTCAGCTCGAGGCTGCGGCGGGTCGCGGTGAGCCCCGAGCGGGCAATGGTGAAAATCGCGGTCGGCATCAGCTGTCACCTTTGACGGGGAGGTATTGCGCGAGGCTCGCCTCGATACTGCGGGCAAACCCGAAGGCGCCGCTGGCGGCGGCGATGTCGGCGAAGTGTTCGTCGCGCATGGTCTGGAACTGCTGCACCCCGCCGCCGGTGAGCGGGGTGTCCTCGGCGAAGCTCGCCGCGCGCGCACTGGCGAGGAGCTTGCGCACCATGATCGACTCGAAGCCCTCGGCCGCCTTACGCAGCTCGGCGCGCTCTTGCGAGAGCGCCGAGCTGCTGGCGGGGCCAAGCGAGCGGGCAACAGCGGCGGAGGCGGGCAGGCTGGTCACAGCACCACCATCTCGGCTTGCAGCGCGCCGGCCTGCTTGAGGCTTTCGAGGATAACCACCAGATCGGACGCGCCAACGCCGAGCAGGTTCAGGGCATCGACGATCTCGCTGAGCGAGGCCGCGCCGGGCATGTAGGCGACCCGGTCGGCGGTCTCCTCGACGCTGATGTCGGTCGATTCCTCCACTGCGGTCTCGCCCCGGCTGAAGGGGGCGGGCTGGACCACCACCGGGTTCTCCTCGATGCGGATCACGAGCTTGCCGTGGCTGACCGCGGCGGGCGACAATCGCACCGCATCATTGATGACGACCGTGCCGGTGCCGCTGTTCACGATCACCCGCGCCGCGACAGGGGCAGGGGTGACGGCGAGCATCTCGATCTCGGCCATCACGGCTGATCTGACGTCGTTGCCCTGCGGCAGGGCGAGCGCGATGCTGACCCCGTCGGCGATGGTGGCGATGCCGGGATACCGCGCATTGATCGCATCGCGCACGCGGGCAGCGGTGAGGAAATCGGCCTTGTGCAGGTTGAAGCGCAGGGACGGCGACTGGTCGAACCCGGTGGCAACCGCGCGCTCGACGGTGGCCCCATCGGCGATCCGGCCCACCGTGGCGACATTGACGCTGACCTGCGAGCCGTCGCGCCCGGTCACGCCCAGCCCGCCGACCGCGACATTGCCCTGCGCCATCGCATAGATCTGCCCGTCCGCGCCGTAGAGCGGCGTGAGGATCAGCGCTCCGCCGCGCAGGCTCAGCGCCTGCCCCAGCGTGGAGACGGTAATGTCGATCCGCTGCCCGGGCTTGGCAAAGGGCGGCAGTTCGGCGGTGACGATCACCGCCGCGGTATTGCGCAGGATCGGCAAGGCGCCCGGCGGCAATTGCAGCCCGAGCCGGCCCGAGACGCCCTTCATCGCCTCGGTCACATATTGCAGGTTGTTGTCGCCTGTGCCCTGCAGGCCGACGACCACGCCATAGCCGGTCAGCTGGTTGGCGCGCAGGCCCTCGAACTGGCCGAGATCGCGGATGCGCTCGGCGGCGGCAGGCGCGGGGATCTGGCCTGCGATCATCGCGATCAGCAGGTAGAGGATCGGGGCAAGGATGCGGATGCGGTTCATGGCGCGGCTCCCTCAGAAGGGCGAGATCAGGTTGAAGAAGCGGCTGAGCCAGCCCGGACGGCTCGCCTGTTGCACGGCGCCCTTGCCCGAATAGATGATCCGCGCATTGGCGACCTGTGACGATGCGAGGCGGTTGTCGCTGTCGATGTCGATCAGGCGGATGCGGCCGGCGAACTGCACCCATTCATCGCCCTGGCTGAACATCATCTGCTTTTCTCCGACCACTTCGGCGGTCCCGTTGGGGTAGATCGCGGCGATGGCATTGCCTCCACCAGTGAACGTCCCTTCGGCCGCGGCTTTAAGGGCTTCGGGGTTGAGGAAATCGAGCGGACCGCTGGCAGGCGGCGTGATGCCGAAGCTGCCTTCGCGCTGCGTGCGGCCCTGCGTGCTCTTGGAGGTGGTGGTGGCTTCGGTGAGGATGATCGTCACCATGTCGCCCAGTGCCCGCGCGCGGGTGCCGGTGACGAGGCCGGAATAGCCCGTCCCCGCCTGAAAGATCGCGCCTGCGGTGGGTTCAGGGCTCATCGGCAGCATTGCTTGCGCGATCAGCGGATCGCCCGCGTTGCCGGCCACCAGCGGCGCACCGGGCGGAGGCGGCGCGGCAAAGCCCGCCTGCGGCCCCGCGCCGCCCAGCCCGCCGCAAGCGGTGAGCAGCAGCGGCACGGCGAGGAGGAGATAGCGGTTCATCATCGCGGTTCTCAGAGCGTCTGATTGGCGTTGCGCAGCATCTCGTCGACCGCGCTCACCATCTTGGAATTGATCTCGTAGGCGCGCTGAGCCTCGATCATCTCGACCAGCTCCTCGACCACGTTGACGTTGGACTGTTCGAGCATCCCCTGCCGGATCTGCCCGCGCCCGTTCTCGCCCGCAAAGCCGAGTTCGGCCGGGCCGCTGGCGGCGGTTTCGACCAGGAAGTTGTCGCCGATGGCGCGCAGGCCCGCCGGGTTGACGAAGCTCGCCACGGTCAGCTGGCCGAGCAGCGTCGGCGCGGCATCGCCCGGTGTCAGCGCGCTCACCGTGCCATCGGGCGCGATGGTGATCGACTGCGCGCCCGCGGGGATCTGCAGCGGCGGCTGCAGGGCATAGCCCTGCGAGGTGATCAGCGTCCCGTCGTTCGACAGGGTGAAATTGCCCGCGCGGGTGAAGCCCACCTGCCCACCCGGCGGCAGCTCGACCTGGAAATAGCCCGGGCCGTCCAATGCCAGATCGAGCGGGTTGGCGGTGTTGTTGAGCGTGCCCTGCGCCTCGATCCGGGTGGTGCCCTGCAACTGCACCCCGGTGCCGAGGTTGAGGCCGACGGCGAAGGCGGTCTGCCCGGTCGATTGCTGCCCGGCCACCCGCTGCTCCTGATAGGCGAGCGTGGCGAAGTCGGCGCGGTCGCGCTTGAAGCCGGTGGTGCCGATATTGGCGAGATTGTTGGCGATCACGCGCATCCGCGCATCCTGGGCCTCAAGCCCGGTGCGGGCGACGTGAAGGGCGGAAGTGGGCATGGGTCAGGCTCCTGTGGGCAGGGTCAGCGCAGCGCCATCAGGCTGCTGGAGGCTTCATCGAGATCGCCCGCGGTGGCGATGATCTTGGCGCGCTGTTCGAAGGCGCGCTGGGCCTCGATCATCTGCACCAGCGTGTCGGCGGTCTCGACATTGGACATTTCGAGCGCGCCGGTGGCGAGGCGCGCGGTCGGATCGGGAGGCAACACACCGCCGCCGGGCACCTTCAGGAAGGCATCGATCCCCTTGGCCAGCGGGCTGCCTTCGGGATTGACCAGCCGCAGCCGGTCGATCGCCTCGGCGGGCGCATTGGGGGCGGCGGGATCGCGCGCCATGATGGTGCCGTCGGCGGCAATCGCGATGCTGAATCCGGGCGGCACAGTGATCGGCGTGCCGCCTTCGCCCAGCACCGCCAGACCTTCGCCATTCTCGATCACGCCCGAGGCCGACACCTTCAGATCGCCGCGACGGGAGTAGATTTCGCCCTGCCGGTCGGGCGACTGGAACGCGAGCAGCGCCTTGCCTTCCAGCGCCACGTCCATCGGATTGCCGGTCGGCACCACGCGCGCGGCGGTCATGTCCGCCCCGCGCACATTGCCGCGCGCGGGTGCGCGGGCCTCGAGCGAGCCGTCCTTGAGCGTCGCCGGAGTGACCGCGAAGATTTCCTGGCGAAAGCCCGGGGTGCTGGCGTTGGCGAGGTTGTTCGCCGTCACTCGCTGCCGGTCCATCGCCGCGTTCATCGCGGTCATGGCGGTGTAGATCAGCCGGTCCATCGCGGATTACTGCTGGCGCAGGTTGATGACGGTGGTGGAGATCTGCGTCGCGGTGTCGATGGCGCGGGCATTGGCCTGGAAGTTGCGCTGCGCGGTGAGCAGCGAAACCATCTCTTCGGCCAGATCGACATTCGAGCGTTCGAGCGCGCCGCTGATCATCTCGCCTTTGTTGCCGATGCCGGGGTTGCCGAAGATCGGCGGGCCGGAATCGCCGGAAGCCTGCCACTTGGTCTGGCCGATGGAGCGCAGGCCCCCGGTGGCGGCAAAGGTGGCGAGCGCGATCTGCCCGACCGGAGTGGAGGAGCCGTCGGCATAGGCTGCGCTCACGATCCCGCGGTTGTCGATCGTGACATTGGCCAGCGCCGAGCCCGCGCCCCCGCGCGCGGCAATGTGCGCGGCGCCGACATGAGCGCGGCCCGCGTGGTGCCGACCGGCAATCCGCTCGACGTGGCACTGGAAGGCAAGGCGCTGCTCGCCTTCCAGTCGCCTGACCGGCAGGGGGAGATCTACTCCCGCCGCGGCGATCTCAAGGTCGCGGCCTCGGGCGTGATCGAGAACGGCGAGGGGCTGGCGGTGCTGGGCGAAGGCGGGACACCCATCACCGTGCCGCCCGGCTTCAGCATCGCGATTGCCGCCGACGGCACGATCATGGCGCGCGATCCCGCCGCCCCCAATGCGCCCGCC
>RDXA01000073.1 GCA_004292705.1 Sphingomonadales bacterium
CGGATAAAGCCCTCGACCGAGTTCAGCGGCGCTCGGCCCTTGCGGTATTCCGCTTCGGCGGCGTGGCACAGTTCCAGCGGATCGATCAGCCCGATATTGAGGCTGGTGGAGAGCATCGAGTGATAGAGGTCGTCCTTCCCGTGGACCATCGCGTCCTGATAGGGACCGAACAGATTGAGGCGCCGGGCAAAGAACGCCTCGGCGGCTTCAAGCGCCTCGGCGCGGGTGACGGGCCAGCCGAAGGGTTCGAGGTCGCCGAAGTGATCGGGGAAACGCGCTGCGACGAGCGTGATGACCTCCTGCGTGATCGCATCGGGGGCGAATTTGGGGGCGGGCGGTGCGTGCATCTCCCCCTTGGGCGGTTCGCGGTTGTCGGCATCGAGGTTCCATATGCCGCTGACCGGCTTTTCGCCCTCCATCAGCAGCCCCGTCTTGCGGCGCATTTCGCGGTAGAAATACTCCATCGTCAGGTGTTTGCGCCCGTCCGCAAAGGCGCGGAATTCGGCGTGGGTGGCGATGAACCGCGTGTCGGGGAGGATGCTGACGGGGCAGGGGAAACGCCCCTCCCACTCCGCCATCGCCTGCGCGACGCGCCACTCGCCGCTTTCGGTGACGCGCACTTCGGACGGGGCATGGCGCTCCACCGCGCGGGCGACTTCGCCTGTGAAACTGCCGGTGTTCTCGGGATCGTCGAGGCTGACGTAATCGACCATGAAGCCCTCGGCGCGCAGATCTTCGGCGAAGTGGCGCATGGCCGAGAAAATGAGCACGATCTTTTGCTTGTGGTGTTTGACGTAGGTCGCCTCGTCCCACACCTCCATCATCAGGACGCGGGTTTCGGCGGGGGTGAGGCCTTCAAGGCTGGAGAGATTGCGGGATAGTTGGTCGCCAAGGATCGGCACGAGGATGGGGTTGGTCATGGGGGGACTACGCGGGGCGACGTGGTTTGGTTTCGCGCGTCACACGAAGCTGTAGGGGTCCACATCCACCCCGACCCGCACGCCGGGGGCGAATTGCACGGCCCCAATCCAGTCGCGCAGCATCGCCTGCAGATTGGCGCTGCGCTTGGCGTTCACCAGAAAACGATAGCGATACCGTCCGCGCAGCAATGCCAAGGGAGCAGGGGCGGGGCCGAGGATCTGCACGTCGGCGAGGCGCGGGCGGGCGTCGCCCAGCCGGGCAGCGGCTTCGCGCGCCTCGCGCTCGTCTTCGCTCGACAGAATGATCGCCGCCCAGCGTCCGAATGGCGGCGCGCCCGCGTCACGGCGGCCCTGTGTTTCGGCGGCGTAGAAGGCGTCGCGGTCGCCGCCTGCCAGCGCGGCGATCACCGGGGCATCGGGGTGGCGGGTCTGGATCAGCACCTCGCCCGGCTTGGCCCCGCGCCCGGCACGCCCGGCGACCTGTGCGATCTGCGAGTAGGTTCGCTCACCCGCGCGCAGATCGCCGCCTTCCAGCCCGAGATCGGCATCGACCACGCCCACCAGCGTCAGCTCGGGGAAGTGAAAGCCCTTGGTCACCAGCTGCGTGCCGATGATGATGTCGATCGCGCGCCCCTCTGCCATGGCGATGAATTCCGCCGCGCGTTCGGGCGTGTTCAGCGTGTCCGAAGTGGCGAGCGCAATGCGCGCCTCGGGGAACAGCTCGCGGACCTCATCGGCGATGCGCTCCACCCCCGGGCCGCAGGCGACGAGGCAATCGCTCTCGCCGCATTCGGGGCAGGCTTCGGGCACCCGCGTCTCGAACCCGCAATGGTGGCAGGCAAGGCGGGCGGAGAGCCGGTGCTCGACCAGCCATGCGCTGCACGACGGGCATTTGAAGCGATGCCCGCAATTGCGGCACAGGGTCAGCGGGGCATAGCCGCGGCGGTTGAGGAACAGCAGCGACTGCTCGCCCTTTGCCAGCCGCTCGCGCAGAGCCTCAATCAGCGGGCCGGCGAGCCAGCGCTGGCTCCCGGGCTTTTCCTCTGTAAGGTTGACGAGCTTGACGGTCGGGAGCGTCGCCCCGCCGAAGCGGCTTGGGAGGTCGAGCTTGGTGTAGATGCCTTGCGCCGCCATGTGCAGGCTTTCGAGCGCCGGGGTGGCGCTTGCGAGCACCACGGGGATGCTCTCGAACCGCGCCCGCATCACGGCGACGTCGCGGGCGTTGTAGCGCACCCCGTCGTCCTGCTTGAAGCTGATCTCGTGCGCCTCGTCGACCACGATCAGGCCGAGATGGGCATAGGGCAGGAACAGTGCCGAGCGTGCGCCGACCACGACCTGCGCGGTTCCATCGGCAATGGCCCGCCATGCCCTCCGCCGCTCGGTGGAACGCAGCGAGGAATGCCACAGCACGGGCGCCGCACCGAAGCGGGCGGCAAAGCGGCCGAGAAAATTCTCGGTCAGCGCGATTTCGGGGAGCAGGACCAGCACCTGCCGCCCTTGCCGAATGGCCTCAGCGACCGGTTCGAAATAGGTTTCGGTCTTGCCCGATCCCGTCACCCCGTCGAGCAGGAAGGGGGCGAATTTCTCGCCGCGCACAGCGGCGACAAGCTGGCTGGATACCTCGGCCTGAACGGGGGAGAGATCGGACGGGGCGTGGTCGGGATCGGCGGGCGGATAGGGGCGGTCGATATTGACGGTTACCGGCTCCAGCAGGCCTGTCCCCGCCATGCCGCGCAGCACCCCTTCCGATACGCCGGCCAGCGTCGCCAACTCGCGCATTGTGCCCTGCTTGC
>RDXA01000363.1 GCA_004292705.1 Sphingomonadales bacterium
CGATCAGCGCCCAGTCGTCGAGCGCGGCGGCCGGATTGAGCAGGAGGCCGCCCGCGACGAAAAAGGCCGCCAGCGCCACCCCGACCCCGGCAAAGGCGGCGCGGGGCATGCCCCCGGCGATGTGCGCTTCAAGAAAGTCCCGCGCGCCGCGCAGCACATCGGCGCGCCGCATGCCGGGCGCCGAGACATCGGCCACCACCCGCACCGCGCCGGTCAAGTCCATGATCGCGGCCTCGGCGAAATCGTTCATCACCGAAAGCCCAAGCGTGAACATCGCATCGGGGTTGAGCCCGACCAGATTGCTCGGCTGGCCCCGGCCCGAAGCGACAGGTTCGCCGATTGCGAGATAATTCTTGGACGCCAGCTCCTCGGTCGCGCGGAACACGGCTGGGCCGGATAGACCGCTGCGCTGGATCAGCGCGGCGCGGGTGATCGGCCCTTCGTCGCGGATCAGGGCCAGCAGCTCGCGCTCGCGCTGGGTCAGGCGCGCTAGAGCTGGGGGGATACGCTGTGCTCGTATTGCCAATCTCGTCTCCGCTTCTCGCCCATCCGGCCCCGCCACTATCGCAGGGAGCGTCCGCAAATCCAGAGGGCGGATGGTGTGTCATATTAATTTCATGCACAATGGTATATATTATGTCTATCACACAATCAGGGGCACCTCCACATGACTTCACCGATTCGGCCGCACGCCATCCGCCTGTTCCTCAGCACCGCGCTGGCCTCGGCTGCCGCCCTTGGCGCGGCGCCGCTGTGGGCGCAGGCGGCCGAGTCGAGCGACAACGAAAGCGAGGCCGAGGATATCGTCGTCACCGGCTACAAGGCCGCCAACCGCGCCGCGATCGAAGCCAAGCGCAGGGCCGAAGTCGTGCTCGACACCATCAGTCAGGACGATATCGGCCGCCTGCCCGATCTCAACATCGTCGAATCCGCCCGCCGCATAACCGGGCTTTCCACCGTCGGCGGGCTCGATCCCACCAAGAACCGTGACATCTACCAGCGCGTCACGATCCGCGGGCTTGACCCGCGGTATAACCTGATCACGGTCGACGGGGTGCCGCTCGCCAGCAGCGAATGGACCGTGCGCGGCGCGCGGCTCGAACAGTTCCCCAATTCGCTGGTGTCGCGGATCGAGGCGATCAAGACGATCACCGCGCAATATGATCCCCACGGCCTCGGCGGCCAGCTCAACATCGTCTCGCGCAGCGCCTTCGATGCGCCGTCGGGCCGGTTTCTGGTGACCAATGCCAGCCTTGGCCTCAACACCTCATCGGGCGAGTTTCTGGCCGACCGTCAGGCAAATACACGGATCGATGCCACCGGCAGCTTCGTGTTCGGCGCCGAGGACAATCTCGGCCTGACGCTCACGGCCGAATATCAAAAGCTCTATTCCTCGGCCTTTTCCGAGCTTCCCGGCGATACCAACGGCAATGGCTGGACCTATTACACCGCCGCCGGCGCGCAGACCCCCTTTGCCTCGCTGTCGCGCGACGGCATCCTTACCGCGGTGCGCCCGCAGGATTTCCGGTTCGACAACGAACGCTCGCGCCTTGGGCTTAACGGCAAGCTCGAATATGCGCTGGGTGAGCGCAGCCAGATCTCGCTCTTCGCGGGCTATTACCGCGACGAGGACGAGGAATTCCGCGCCGAAGTGCTGACCGGCCCCGGCGGCGCGCCGAGCAATGTCACCGCCACCAGCGGCACCTTTGCCTCGGGCAATCTCCAGCAGGGGATCGTGCTGCAACCGCAGGTGCGCGAGACCTATCTCGCCACCGCCAAAGGCAATTTCGCGCTCGCGGACAATCTGATGCTGAACCTCACCGGCTCCTATTCGCAGGCGAGCTATGATGAGCAGCGGATATTCCACAAGTGGGCCTCGACCGTCATTCCGGGCCGGGTTTCGACCCAGAACATCGCGCCTTTCGGCTATTCCTACACCATCACCGACGGCTCGCCGCGCGCCACGCATAATAGCCAGGATCTGGGGACCGATCCGGCCAGTTATCAGGTGCTTTATGTGCGCGACATCAATCGCCTCGCCGATGCGCAGCTCTATTACGGATCGGCCGAACTGGGGTGGAATGCTGCGCCGGGCGATCGCGGCTTCGGGGCGCGCACGGGCCTCGCGCTGACCACCAACATTCAGGATTTCGATGTCATCTATGATGAATTGACAGCCGCCAATACCGCCGCGCAGGCGCAGATCGGGGGGCTGGGGAATTTCATCTTCGATGCGCGCCCGCCCTCGCGCAATCACGTGGTCACTCCCTATCTGGTGATCGACCCGCAGGCGGTGCTCGATTATGTCGCCGCCAACCCCACCTTGTTCGTCGCCACCAACCAGCGCGCCAACAATTTCGGCGACGATTTCCGCGACAAGGAAAGCATCCTTGCACCCTATCTGCAGGGCCTGTGGCGGACCGACAGTTTCACCCTCATCGCCGGGCTGCGCTATGACAGCACCGAAGTCGATATCGACACCTTCCGCGTGCCGACCACGCCGGGGGCGACCGAGTTCGAGCCGTTCAACCGCACCGCGTCCTATGATTTCTTGCTGCCCTCGGTGCTGGCGACCTATAATCTCAGCGAAGACGCGCGCATCACCGCGGGCTTTTCCAAGACCATCGGCCGCCCCGACTTTGCCCAATATGCCGCGCGCACCAGCTTCAGCATCGGCACCATCCCCGGCACGCTGACGATCAACACCGGCAACCCCGATCTCCAGCCGCGCGAGGCGCTGAATTACGATCTGTCGTTCGAGTATTATCTCCCGAACGGGCTGTTCTCGCTCGCGGTGTTCGCCAAGGATATCCGCAACGAGATCTTCACCGGCACCCAGGCGGGCGATCCGACCACCTTCCAGGGCGTGCTGTATCCCGAGGTGACGATCAACACCCCGCTCAATTCGGGCACGGCCCAGATCAAGGGGCTGGAAATCGGCTACACGCAGGACAGTTTCGGCTTCCTGCCCGATTGGCTGTCGGGGCTCGGGATCAACGCCAACTTCACCCTGCTTGACGGGTCGTTCACACTGCCCAGCAGCCGCAATGCGATTGCGCAAGGCGCGCCCGCGCTGCGCGAGACCGGCGGGCTGATCCAGCAGCCCGAATATATCGCCAACCTCACCGCCTTCTACAACAACGGCCCCGTCGAGGCGCGCCTGTCCTACAACCGCATCGGCCGCGCGCTGCAACAGGCCAATCAGGACACGCCCGAGCGCGATCTGTTTCAGGAACCGCGCAGCCAGCTCGACGTGCAGCTGCGCGTGGCGCTGAAGAGCAATTTCGACGTGGTGTTCCAGGGGCAGAACATCACCGAGGAGCCCTTCATCGTGCGGCAGGGGCCGGGCCGGGCCTATCTCAACAATGCCTTCCCGGTGGGCACGATCTACTGGCTCGGTGTGTCGTGGCGGCCGTGATGCGCAGGGCGGTGTGGGCGGCGGCGCTGGTGCTCGCCGCCGCCAGCGGCCCGGCAGTCGCTGCTGCGGATGAAGCCACGACGGTTGCGCCATGGCCGGACGAGGACCGGGTGACTGTGCTGATCAAGTTCCTGCCCGCCCCCGGCACGGACACCCGCGCGCAGGTCACCTTTGTGGCGGAAAGCTGCGGCGCCTGTACCCAGCTGCACGATCCGGCGTTCGAGCGCTTCAACCCGCGCGAATCGATCCTGCAACTGCGCGTCCCCCGGTCGCGGTTTCTGACGCTCGCCTTCCGGCCTGCGCCGGGCGATGCGGCGCGGGCCTTTGTCAATGATCAGGAACTGGCGCTGACCCGGGCGGCGGACGGCACGCTGACGCTCGAACTGCCGCCGCTGGCTGAAGACGCTGTCTGGGCCGGGGCCTTCGCCACCGAGATCACCGAGACCGGGGTGACGCTGCGCCTGGAGCATGGCGATCCGGTGCGGCGGGCGGGGGCCTATGCCGAAGGGCGCTTCCCCGAAGTGGAACGCCGCGCGGCCGACAACCTCACCTTCGCCCAGCGCGAGGCAATCCGCCGCCTGCGGCTGGGCGATTATGTCGCGCGCGAAGGGATCGGCCAGATCATGCTGATGGGGTTCGATACCAACTTCCCCGCCGCCCACACCGATGCCCCGCCGCATGTCCACATGCATCTGCGCTGGGCCAACAATATCGGCACGCAGATATCGCACTTCTACCTCACGCCCGATGGCCTGCTGAGCCACAACCGCGCCGGGATCAGAGGCCTGCCCGGCCCAGCGCAGACGTATAGCCGGGGCACACCCTTTGCCACTGTCGACCGGCTGGGCCGGCTCGCCTATACCCACACCATCACCCCTGAAGGCGCGCTGGTGCTGGCTGGGCCGACGGGCGAGGCCTGCCTGCTTGCACCTGTGGGCAGCGGGTTTCACCTCGGGGTCGATCTCAGCTGCGGCGGGGCGGCGCCTGTGCGGATCAGCGTGACGGACGATATGGCCAGGGGCATCGTCACCGTGCGCACCGGGCCGCTGACCGAGACTTTGCGCTATGACCGGCAGAGTGGAATCCTGCTCACCGACAGTGGCCCGATCAGCACTCCGCCTTCGACCATCAACCCCCGCTAAGCCGCAACGCCGTCACTGGGCAGTAAAGCGCAAGGCGTCCTCACCCGGGAGCGTGACGGCGGGCAGGCGAAAACAGCGGATCTCGCGCGCCGGGCGGCTGATGGCGCAGACCTCGCCCGGGCGGCTTTCGTCGAAGTCGAAGGCCTGACCCTCGGCGGCGATGGCGATGGTGGCGACGTGGATGAGGTAAGGCCCCATCCGCGGGCGGGCGAGGACATACATCTCGGGCCGATCATGGCCCATCAGGTAGAGCAAGCCATCCGGCCCGATCGCCCCGCCCGAGGCTGCCTGCGGGGCCATCAGCGCGATCACGCTGTCGGGCAGCGCCCAGCCGCCGAGCCTGCGCCAGCGATCGTCATGCAGCTGGACACCGGCAAAGCTGTTGTTCTTGAACGGCAATCCCGTCTCGTCATTGTAATGCGCAAGGCCCACGATCCAGTCCTTGCCAAGCCGGTCGAACCACACCAGCGAGCCTTCGTCCATGATCCCGAGCGGCACCGTGCGCCGGTGCGCGAGAGTGGTCGCATCGAAGATCTCGATCGAATTGGCAAAGGGCAGGCGCGGGTGGTTGGAATGGGCGCACCACAATTCGCCCGCCTCGACAAAGCAGGCGTTGAGGTGCCCGATCATCCCGCCCCGCGCCCCGCGCCAGATCGCCTCGCGCGTACCGGTGATGCGGTCGTAGCGGGCGATGACGAAATTGCCGATCGCGTAGACGTGCTGCGCATCGACTGCTACGCCTTGACCTGCCTCCGGCGCGGGCCAGCGCGCGGTCTCAGTCGCGGCGAGCTGCTGCACCGGCTGCGGGGTGTAGACTGGCCAGTCCAGCGGATAGCGGCGCTGGGCCGCGCCGTTCTGAGCAAGGCCGACAAGGGCGAGGCTGGCGACAATGGCGGCGATGCGGCGCATGGCGGCTCCTGTTACTGGCCCGCTGGCGATACCACCAGCGCGATATGGTTGGCCACCGGGCGTTCGCGGCCCGGCACGCCGGTGTGGATCGGACGATTGACGATCACCGGCGTTCCGTCGGTGCCTGCGATGGCGAGGGTGCTCGATCCGCCCCCGTCGAGATTGATCGCATTGCTGGCGCCCAATTCGAGGAACAGGCTCGTCAGCGCCTCAAGCGTCGCGCCGTCGCTGTAACCGGCCTGGCGCCCGTCGATCACCACGATCCAGCCGAGCTTGCCATCCGCCGATACGCCGATCGCGGTGCGCGGCTGCGGGGTGGCGGCGTAATTGTTGTCGAAGGCGGCAAAGCTGCGCCGCGCGCCATCGGCCAGCAGGCGCGGGCCAGCGGCGACCCCGTTGTCGAAGCCCACCGGGCAGGCCTGTCCGTCGGCGATCAGGATGGCGAGGCGTTCAAAGCACACAATCGCATTCACCCGGATATCGAGATCGGTCTCGACCGGGGAGACCACCGCGCCCTCGGCCATCACCGCGCCCGAGGCGTTCACCGGCTGGCCTTCGTGCGGGTAGTAATCTTCCCCGCCCTTGCTGCCCCCGGCAAAGGGCAGGAAATAGCTGGCATTGACCGCCGCCAGCGCGCGGACTTCGGCAAGATAGGTGGTGGTGCGCCGGGCGATGAACTCCATGCCGCCGTTTGCATGGCGCGGGGTGGTGACTAACGCAAGATCGGGGCGTGTGAGATCGAGTTCGAGGATCTGCGCCACGAACAGGTGCTCGCCGCTGCGGGTGATGGTCGACACCCGGACGCCGGGATGGGCCGCAGAAGCGGCCGCAGGTGCAGGCTCGGCCTGTGCGACGGGCGGCGGAGTGGGGGCGGCACAGGCCGAGGCCGATGCCAGCACGGCCATCAGTGCGCAGGCGTGAGGCAGGAAACCGGGTTTCACAAGGGCAGCTCCGCATGATGACAGAAAGCGTCTCCGGTGCGCGGCCCGCCACAGCCGCCCGCGCATCGGGGATTGCGCCTAGAACTTGAACGCAACGCCTGCAAAATAGGTGCGCCCATAGATGCTGAAGTCCTGAATGGCATTGCCGATCGGATTGGTTTGCAGGTTGCCCTTGGTCTCATTGGTGACGTTGCGAACCTCGGCAGTGAGTTGGAATTGTTCGGTCAGCTTGAAACGACCCGTCCAGTCGAGCTGCCAGAGCGCTTCATCGACCCGATCCGTATCCGCGACAGCCGAGCTGGAGATTGCCGTCGGGAAGCTGCTTGACCGGGCATAGGTGAAGCGGGTTTCGAACGGCCCGCGATCATAGAACAGCGCCGCGTTAAAGACGGTCCTGGGTTGCTGGAGGAGCTGATCGACTTCGCGCAGCACCACCCCGGCATTGCCCACCACGTCGATCTTGCCATCGAAATAGGAGAAGTTGGACGATGCCCCAAGGCCCGGGAGAAATCCTACCATCTCCCCAAGATCGTTCAGCACAAGGCTGAGTTCAAACCCGGTCAGCCGCGCCTGCGACACGTTGCGCGGTTGAGTGACGCGGGTGAGCACGCCATCGATCGTCTCCTCGTCCTGGAAGCGGAAGATTTCGTTGGCGATGTTCTTGTGGAACACGGCGAGGGCAAGCAGTCCCTGATCGCCGGGGAAGTAGTATTCCAGGCTGGCATCGAAGCTGTCAGCCTCGCGCGCCTGCAGATCGGGATTGCCGCGCGCCAGCTGCGGAATTCCGTCGCCGCCGATTGTGACGCTTTCCGAACCCGCCAGATCGATCGGGTTGGGCCGCCCTACGGCCTTGAACCAGGAGGCCCTGAGGCGCAGGCTGTCGGTAATGTCGAAATAGCCCGTGATCGAAGGCAGCCAATTGTCATAGCTATTGGTGCGCTCGACCCGCGACACCACGCCCGAAACCAAGCGCTGACGTTCCACCAGCGTATCGGTCGCCTCGTAACGCACCCCGGCCAGGATGTTGAACCTGTCGCCCCGGTAAGCCAACTGCCCGTAGGCTGCAAAGACCTGTTCATCGAAGATGTAATCGGCGGCCGTGTTCGCAATGGTTTCGCCAAACCGGCTGCGGTTGGCACTAAAGAAATCGAGGAATGCCGCGCCATCCAGGATCAGCTGATTATACTGGTTGAACGGCCCGCTGAACGGTTCGCTCCGCACGAAATTTCGCGCATCCAGCGTGTTGCCCGCAGTCAGGCGGAAGGTTGAGCGGTCCTCGTCGAACACGCGCCGATTGTCGCGAAGCTGCACGCCCGCATCGATCCCGAACCCGCGGTCCCCGCGGGCGCGGTTAAAGCTGTAGTCAGCGGAGTATTCCTCCACGAAATCATCGCTGAACTGTTCGTAGAAGATGTAGCTGGTGAAGGGATAATTGGCCGCATTGCCGAAGAAGGCAGGATCGTTGACCGTGATTACCGGCGCCAGATCTTCGAACACATAGGAACCGCCCAGCGCAGTGAGATTGTTGGCGGTGGTGAACAGGATTTCGTTCGACGGTTCGTGGAAAGTCGCCTCGGAATAGCTGGCGGCGGCCTTGATCACGTGGCCATCGACCGGCTCCCACTTGAGATGGCCTTGGGTGGTGAACAGCGGCTTGTCGATGAAGAAGTCGTTGAAGCGGACGAAGGCCTGCCCTTGCGGGAAATTGTTGGCCGCGCCGTTGACGGTCTGCGTGCCGCGCAGGTTGAGCTGCTGGCCAAGCCGCAGTTCGGTGTCTTCCTGCGTGTAGCGCGACACCAGCGCATCAAGCTGGAACCGCTCGGTCGGCCGGAACTCGATCTTGGCAAAACCGCCAAAGCGTTCGATCGTGTTGGGATAGCCCTGATAGATCACGCTCGACGCGGTGGGGAAGGTGTTGAGCGGGACCGAACTGTAGCCCCCGGCGGAAAAGCGCTGCTGATCGCGGCGGCGCTGGAGATAGGCGCCCGACAGCACCACGCCGATCAAGTCATTGGCGAAGGTATCGGTGAAGGTGAATTCGCCGCGATAAGACAGGCCGTTGTCGCCTGAGCGGCCAAAACCCTCGCCCGGCACATTCTGGTTGTCGGTATAGCCAACCGCTGCCGATCCGGCCAGATACAGCCCATTGGTATCGAAGGCCGAGCGGGTGACGAGATTGATTGTCCCGCCAATGGCGTTGCCTTCCAGATCGGCGGTGCGCGACTTGAAGATTTCCAGACGCTTGACCGCGCTGGAGGGAACCTGTTCCAGATTGACCCGGCGGTTGCCGCGTTCCGCTGTGGCGATCAGCGCGCCTTCCAGCTGCGCGATGGTGAAATCGGCATTGAGGCCGCGGATGCCGACATAGCGGCCTTCGTCCTCGTCAAAGATCGCGAACACACCCGGCGCACGGCGGAACGCGTCGGCGATGTTGTAATCGGGCTGGCGGTTGATCTCGTCGGCGGCGAGAAAATCGGCCATGGTGTCGCTGTCGCGCTTGGCGGCGATGGCGAGCTGGTTCTGCAGCTTGAAGCCGGTGACAACGATAGCCTCGCGTTCGTCGGGCACTGCAGCAGCGTCGTCTGCGGTCTGCGCTGCTGCCGGGACCACGGCGATGAGGCTGGTTCCGGCCATCAGTAGGCGGGCGATGGAACGATGGGCGGCGCGGGCCGCGGTGCGGGTCTGGTGCGTCATGTGGCGATTTCCCCCTGTGAGAACCGATTCGCGCAGGGGCATCTGTCCGCCTGCGCCTTGCGGGCCTGCTAGTTGCGCAGCATGACATTATTAAGTCACTATGAGTTAATTAATATGACGAGCGTTAAGAGACTTGCCTCGCAGCGCCCGTCCGTTCACCTCATGAGGCCATGAAAACGTCCCCAGAAAGGCCTGCTGCGACCTTGCCGAACCGGCCCGATGCAACGGCGGATGCCGCGCAGCTGACCTTTTCCGCCAACGAACGGCGAGTGCTGCAACTGGTGCGCCTCGGCAAGGCCACCACCCGCGCCGAACTGGCGCAGGAGACTGCGTTGACCGCTCAGTCGATCTCGCGGATTGTCGATGCGCTGGTCGGGCGCGGGCTGCTCACACTGGGGGAGCGGATCATACAGGGCCGCGGCCAGCCGAGCGTGCAGTTGCAGCTCCATCGCGGGGCAGTGCACACGGTCGGCCTGTCGATCATGACCGATGCCGTGTCGGGCGCGGTGATGAACCTTGCGGGCGAGGTCGTCGTCACGCGCTGGCGGCATCTGACCGCGCTGGATCGGCCTGCGATCCTCGGATCATGCCGGGCGCTGTATGAGGAATTGCTCGCCGTCGCCGGGCTGGCCCCGCGCGATATTGCCGGGATCGGGGTGGGGGTGACGGGGGCCTTCACCGGGCAGAACCGCCAGGTCAACCCGCCCGATCCGCTCGACGCGCTGGCGCTCGTGGACCTCGATCAGCTGCTGGCCGACACGCTGGAGCGGCCGATCTGGCTCGACAATGACGGCAATGTCGCTGCGATCGGCGAGGCGCTCAATGGGGTGGGGCGGCGGCATGCCACCTTTGCCTATCTGTTTTTTGCCATGGGGTTCGGCGGGGGAGTGGTGATCAACGGCGCGCTTTATCCAGGCGTGTTCGGCAATGCGGGGGAGTTCGCCGGAGTGCTGTCTCCGGCCGATCAGGATCACCGCCCGACGCTTGAATTGCTGCGGCAGGTGCTGGCGCGCCATGGTCAGCCTTATGCCGACATCTACCAGATGATCCGCCATTTCGATCCCGCTGTGCCCGGGATCGAGGAATGGCTGGGGCTCGTCACCCCGCGCCTGACCGCGATCGTCTCTGCCATCTCGGCGGTGCTCGATCCCGAAGCGATCGTGCTGGGCGGCCGCATCCCGCGCGGGCTGGCCGAGCGGCTGGTGGCGGAAATCAGCTTCTACAACGTGCCTCGTCGCGGGGTAACTAAGCCGCTGCCGGCATTGCTGGTAACCGAGGTCGAGGGCGACGCGGCGGCGATCGGTGCGGCGGCGCTGCCAATGAAGGCCCGCTTCTTCGCGTAACGCGTCGGGCCGGCGTGGGTGGCGCGTTGGCTGCGCTGACCAGCGAGCGGATTACGGGCTCTGAGGAGGGCATGCTCGCGGTGCGCGGCCGAAAAATCGTCAATCTCGATGCGAAGGCGGATATTTGGCACGATGCCTTCTCGATACTTGAGGAGAAGGGTGCAACCGATCGCATCATCATGGAGCGGAATGTCACCGAGGATGATGGTTCGCTTGCATCAATCAAGCCATTCCACCGGGGCTTTTCCATGCCAATCTTGGCACGAGCCTCACGCAGCACTGCGGCAGTACTTAATGGCTCGATCCCCAAAACGAAACGGCGGCCCCTAGGGAAACCCGATGCACTTTCCGGTAATCGTAAACGACCGACTCTGGGTCGTGAGATGCCGGAAGGTGTTGAGCTGGACCCGGACATACAGAGTGAAAATCGGCAAAATTCAGGTGATCGCTGGCCCGGACTAAGTGCGCATGATCGGGGCGCATGAAGCCCACTTCACTGCGCGATCATCCATAAATTGCGCCTTCTAAAGGGTTCTTATCTCTTGTCTTTGCATAAGATTTGCGTGGGGGTACCAGTGGGGGTATTCCAGTGACGAGCCAAGGCAAATCCTCAATCTTTCAGAGTATTAGAGCGATTTTCCTGATCCCTCCCCCGCTACCAAACTCAGTAAATAACTGATAATAGACGTTAAAAAAATCGCAAAGTGAGACTCGAATGATGTCGAGGTTCCGCTTTTCGAACAGCTGCTTAGTCGCTGAAGTCGCGCGATTTCGAGACGCTGGGTTAAGGGCCCGCGACCTGAATAATCATCCCATATCGATGTCGTGGGGGTATTGCAGAACGGCTCAATGGAAGCGCCATACCTCCATAGACCGCAGCGTAACTGTCGAGGTTACGACAATCTCACCTTATAGAAGGGTGGGGCATCCAACTCCGGCTCTTAGCGAAGGCTGTGCGGCCCTTCCTCAGTCATTGCGGCGCGCCTTCAGGGAATGCCGCCGCACCCAAAGCATCAGGGCTAGCCAAGAGCGTGCCAGGATCATAATCGCCCGGCAGAGTGGGCCCCATCGGGCTCCGGGTACGGCCTAATCTACCGTCCAGCCGCCATCGATAACCACGGACGTGCCTGTCATCAGCGCCGAGGCGTTCGATGCCAGAAACACGATAGCCCCCATCAGATCCTCGACCTTCCCGATCCGGCCAAGCTTGATCTTGGCCAGCACGCTGGCCTTGAAGGCTTCGTCCTCGAAGAACGGCTTGGTCAGGGGCGTTTCGATGAAGGTCGGTGCGATGGTATTGGACCGGATCCCGTACGGAGCAAGATCAAGTGCGAAGGATTTGCTCATGCCTTCCATCGCCCATTTGGACGCGCAGTAGAGTGAGCGATTCGGGCCCCCGACATGGCCCATCTGGCTGCTTATATGGATCAGGCTGCCAGCTTGGCCTTCAGCGATCATGCGCTGGGCGCACGCCTGCGCGACAAAGAACGCGGATTTGACGTTGAGGCCCATGACTGCATCGAAATCGTCCGCGGTGACATCCCACATCGGCTTGGGCCGATTGGTGCCGGCATTGTTGACCAGAACATCGAAGGCTGGCCGATCTGCAAAGAACGCCTGCACCGCAGCGATGTCCGACACATCCAGCACGGTAGCCGCCGCGTTGGAGCCGATTGCGGTTGCGGCGGCCTCGATCTCCTGGGCCGTGCGCGCCGCCAAGGTGACTTCCGCACCAGCCTGTGCAAGCGCAGCGGCGGCGGCAAGGCCGATCCCGCGACCCGCGCCGGTCACGATTGCGCGCTTGCCATCAAGGCGGAAGGACGGCGTTTGCGGCAGTGTCACCCGGCCACAGCTTTCCCGCCATAGGGCACATTCTTGCCCCCGAACCGCCGCACGCGGATATTGGCCTGCTCGCCATGCCCGGCAAAGCCTTCGAGCGCGCACAGGCGGCTGCAATATTCGCCGATCATGGTCGAAGCCTCATCGGTCAGCACCCGTTGGTAGGTGCAGGTCTTGATGAACTTGCCCACCCACAGCCCGCCAGTATAGCGCGCCGCTTTCTTGGTCGGCAGCGTGTGGTTGGTGCCGATCACCTTGTCGCCGTAAGACACATTGGTGCGGTTGCCGAGGAACAGCGCGCCGTAATTGGTCATGTGCTTGAGGAAATAATCCGGATCGGCGGTCATGACCTGCACGTGTTCGCTGGCGATCTCGTCTGCGATCCGCACCATTTCGGCATCGTCTTCGGCCACGATCACCTCCCCGTGGTTGGCCCAGGCGCGCCCGGCGATTTCGGCGGTGGGGAGGATGGTCAGCAGACGCTCCACCTCGCGCATGGTCGCTTCGGCCAGCTTGCGCGAGGTGGTGAGGAGAACGGCGGGGGAATCCGGCCCGTGTTCGGCCTGCCCCAGCAGATCGGTAGCCGCCAGTTCGGCGTCGCAGCCTATCTCGTCGCAGATGATCAGTGTTTCGGTCGGCCCGGCGAACAGATCGATCCCGACCTTGCCGAACAACTGCCGCTTGGCCTCTGCCACGAAGGCATTGCCCGGCCCGACCAGAATGTCGACCGGATCAATGCTTGGGGTGCCGATGCCCATCGCCGCCACCGCCTGAATGCCGCCGAGGCAATAGATTTCGTCTGCGCCCGCCATGGCCTGTGCGGCAACGATCGCCGGGGCGGGCTTGCCCTGGAACGGCGGGGCGCAGGTGATGACGCGCGGAACACCGGCCACCTTGGCGGTGATCACCGACATATGCGCCGATGCGAGCAGCGGGTACTTGCCGCCGGGGACATAGCACCCCGCCGCATTGAGCGGCAGATGCTTGTGCCCAAGCACGACTCCGGGCAGCGTCTCTACCTCGACATCGAGCATCGAATCCCGCTGGATCTGGGCAAAATTGCGCACCTGCGTCTGGGCGAATTCGATGTCCTTCAAGTCCTGCCCGGTCAGCTGATCGATGCAGTCCTGAATCTCCGTACTGGTCAGGCGGTAATCCTCGCGGTCCCAACTATCGAACCTGATCGACAGCTCTCGCACAGCCGCATCGCCGCGCGCGGTGATGTCAGCCAGAATGGCCTCAACACTGTCGCGCACCTTGCGATCGCTGTCTGCCTTGGTCTCCGCCGAAGCGCCGCGCTTGATCCATTCAGCCA
>RDXA01000074.1 GCA_004292705.1 Sphingomonadales bacterium
CACCGCCGCAGGGGCGAGGGTTGCGGCGGACTATACCCAGAACCGTTATCACGGTCCCCAGGACGAGTTCGACGAAAACTGGAACTGGTCCGGGGTGATGGCCGACTTGCAACTCTATTTCCGCCTTGGCCGGATGATGGCGCTCAGCACCAGCTGGCCCACCTGGAACGCGGGCGACGAGTTCCGTGCGGTGCGTGATGAAAGCTGCAAGGCATCTCCAAAGGGCTGCTGAAGGCTTCATGACGATGATCATGCCCCCCGAATGGGCGCCGCAGGACTGGCTGTGGATCGGTTTTCCGCATCTGGCCGAGGAATGGCCAGGCTGGCTTGAGCCCGCGCAGGAGCAGATGGCGGACTTCGCCTCTGCCGTGGCGGAAAGCGGGCAGGCGGTGCGGTTGCTGGTGCGCGACGCGGCCAATGAAGCCCGCGCGCGCGAGCTTGTCTGCAGCAAGGTGGTGCTGGAGCGGCGCGTCTATGGCGATGTCTGGCTGCGCGACACCGGGCCGCTGGTGGTGCACGAGGCCGACGGAACCCGCGCCGCGCGGCGGTTCGGGTTCAACGGCTGGGGCGGCAAGTATCTGATGCCGGGCGATCAGGATATCGGCGCGGATTTGGCCCGCGATGCGGGGCTGGCGACCACCACCTCGGCGATGATCCTTGAGGGCGGGGCGGTGGATGGCGACGGCACTGGTCTGGTTGCGACGACCGAGCAATGCCTGCTCAACCCCAACCGCAATCCGCACCTCTCGCGCGAGGCAATCGAGGCGGAACTGGCGGCGCAGCTCGGTTTCACCCGCGTGTTGTGGCTCGGCGATGGCCTGATCAACGACCATACCGACGGCCATGTCGACAACCTTGCGCGCTTCGTCGCCCCGAACCGGCTGGTCGTGCCCGAGGCGACCGGCCGGGATGATCCCAACGCCGCGATCTATGCCGATGCCACGGCCCGTGCCGAGGCATTCGGGGTCGAGGTGGTGCGCATCCCCTCGCCCGGGCGGATCGAGCGCGACGGCCGGGTTGAGCCAGCCAGCTATGTCAATTTCGCGATCACCTCGCACCTTGTGGTGGTGCCCACCTTCGGCTCGCCCCACGATATGGAGGGCGTCGCCGCGATCGCCGCGCTGTTCCCTGACCGCGACACCATAGGCCTGCCCGGGGAGGCGGTGCTGGCGGGCGGCGGCGGGTTCCACTGCGCGAGCCAGCAGATGCCCTCGGCCTGAGGGCACATCTTAACGCTTCGTTAGGGAATTGGCGCGAAAGTGCGGTGTGATGAACCGCGCACCAGCTCGCCTTGCCGCCATGGCCCTGCCGTTTACCGCCGCGAACCGCTTCGATGCGGTCGACACCGCGCGGCAGTTGGTCGTGTTCGGCTGCGCTGCGGCGCTGATCCTTGCAGGGCGCGCGCTGCCATTCTGACCGGCCCCGCGTAACCGGAGACGGCCGGAACGCGAAAGCATCCTTGTAACCGCTTTGCGAGGATGCACCCGTGACAGTCAGCCGCCCTTTTTTCGCCATGCTCGGCACTGTTGCCGTGATCGCTGCCGCCGCTCTCAGCCTCTCGCGTGGTGAGCCCGCAGCTTCCGCGTCCAAGTCCCTGCCCGCCATCGCCGCCCCCGCCGAGCCGGTGCTGCTCGAACTCTTCACCAGCCAGGGCTGCTCGTCCTGCCCGCCCGCCGACGCGCTGGCAGAGAAGCTGGCGGCCAACCCCGATCTCGTCGTCATCGCCCGGCCGGTGACCTATTGGGACCGCCTCGGGTGGAAGGACACGCTGGCGCGCGAGAGCAATACCGCGCTCCAGCAGGACTATGCGCGCCGCGGGCTGGAAGGGCGCAATGGTGTCTATACCCCGCAGCTGGTGATCGACGGAGCCTATGGCATGGTCGGCTCGCGCGCGGCCGAGGTCGTCTCCGGGATCAGGCAGTATGGTGCAAAGAGCGACGCGACGATCCGCATCGCGCCTCGGGCGGGCGGTGGCTATGCGATCGACCTTGCCGGTGCGGCCAGCGGCAAGGCCGAGCTGGTGCTGGTTGCTGTCACTCGCAAAGTCGAGGTCGGCATCGGCCGCGGCGAGAACGGCGGGCGCAGGATCACCTATGCCAACGTCCTGCGCGCCGAGCGCAAGGTTGGCGACTGGTCAGGCGGCAAGGCCAACATCGCTGTTGGGGCAAGCCAGCTCAAGGTGCCGGGCGCAGACCGCTATGCGCTGTTGCTGCGTCAGCCCGGCGGCGGCAAGGTGCTTGCCGCGCGCTGGCTGGCCTAAAGCACTTTCACCAGCGCGGCGAGCGCGGCCCCGCCCAGCACAACCCCGACGCTTGCGCGCCACAGCGGATCGCTGATCCGTCCCGAGACCAGCGCGCCCAGACGGTTACCGACAATGATCACCGGCAGCAGCACCACCGCGAACACCAGCAGCTCCCACCACAGGATGCCGAGCCATGTCGCGCTCGCCAGACCGGCGGTTGCGGCGATGGTGAAGATCAGCTGCATCGAGGCCTTGGCCGTGCTGCGCGGCAGATCGCGGCCCGCGTAATAGGGCACCACCGGCGGCCCGGGCATCCCGGCATAGCCCGTCATCAGCCCGCTCAGCACACCGACGAAGCCCGTAATCCCGCGCCCCGGCACCGCACTCCCGCGCCTCGGGAGGAGGATGGCAACAAAGGCGCTGAACGCGATCAGAACAATG
>RDXA01000364.1 GCA_004292705.1 Sphingomonadales bacterium
ACTTCGTTTACGAGGACCATACCATCCTCGAGCCCGCCGAGCACGCCCTTGTTGACGCGCTGGCCATCATAGCCCTTGTCCATGACAATGCGCACCTCGTGACCGGCCCAGTTGGAAAAGTCCTTTTCGCGAGTCAGAGGGCGGTCGATCCCCGGCGAACTGACTTCGAGGTGATAGGCACCATCGATCAGCACTTCGCCCGCCTCTTCCGCCCCGTCGATCACGTCCGAAACGCGGCGCGACAGGGCGGCGCACTGGTCGATCACCAGCTGGCCGGTGGCCGGGTCCTCAGCCATGATCTGCAAGGCCATGCCGCCATCGCCCGCTTCGGACGGCGCGCACCAGCTCGAACCCGAGAGCGGTCGCTTCGGGTTCAATCAACTGGGTCAGGCGCGCGATATCGGCCATTCATGCTCCATGCGAGTCGGTATTGCAGAAACAGTTTTTGGGGCCGGCCCCCGGAGGCGCCAGCATCCAAACCTTGTCTCGACAATGCCGGGATTGGCGCTGCACCTAATCGCGCAGGCCCGATTTGGCAAGAGCGAAGCTTCGAACCCGTCCGCCTCGCGTCAGGTCGAGCGATCGTCTTCGCTGTCGCCCGTGACCCACTTGCGCGCAGTCTCGATCAGCGCCCGGCGCTCGCGCTCCTCGAAGTTCTCGTGGTAGCGGCGCACCTCAAGCACGATCTCGTCGGTCAAGGGTTCGTCGAATTCGAGCGCGTTGGTGCCGAACTCGCTCCGCGTGACGACCGCAAAGTGGTCGATGACACCGCAGCGCAGGATGGCACCCTCGCCTTCGCGCATCGCATCAAGGATGGCGACCTGCGCGCCGGTCCGCGACAGGTTGAGCAGGATGCAGGTATGCACCTTTTCAATCGCAACCAGTTTTCCCGGAAGGCTAAGGCGCAGGCGCGGCGCGGCACGCCGCCCAACTGCCGCCACCGGAGGATCAGTTCCTTCGGGCTTCGGGTCCGCCATGCCCTGTTCACCCCACAGACGTTCCAAGGTTGCACCGCCGGCCAACTGGGTAGGGGACGGATCGGGCTTGGAAGAATTGCCGGCCGACGTCAGCTTACCCGATAAGGGAGCGGCTGGCAAAGGTTCGCCGGGGGTGGACGATAGATCCGGACGCATATCAGCCCGCGTTCCTGCAGCTTGCGGTGCAACACGACGAGTCGCCAGCGCCCCGGCGCAGATTACCGAAATCCCACATGAAATTTTCGGAAAGCAGATGCATCGTGTTGTGTTGCCTCGGGCCAGAGGACCGTAATATTCAAAAAGACTTTCAAATCCGTTATAAACGTTCTCAGTCTTGACCCTCCATCAGCGCGTGCTTGCGAATGCAATGACGCAACTGATCGTAGGTCAGACCAAGCGCACGCGCGGTCTGACGCTGATTCCAGCGATGCTTGCCAAGGGCATGAGCAAGAATGGCGCGTTCATGCGCATCGACTGCGGCACGCAAGTCCTCGATCGCATCGAAATTGAGGCCGGCAGAGGCCAGCGGAACAGCTCCGCCATTGGGCCCTTGCGAGGAAGTTGGCGGGCTGCTGCGGCGATGCTCAGGCGGACGTGGGCGCCATGGGCTGTCGAACGGATCGAACTGGACATGCGCGATCGGCATCTCGTCGCTCGCCCAGCGGTAAACCGCGCGCTCGACCACGTTGCGGAGTTCGCGCACATTGCCTGGCCAGGGGTGATCCTCGAGCGCGTCCATCACATGCGGGGCAAAGCCCGGCCAACGGTCCCAGTCGAGCTCGGCGGCCATGCGCCGCCCGAAATACTCGGCCAGCACGCCAATATCGCCCTCGCGGACGCGCAACGGGGGGAGCGTGATCACCTCGAAGCTCAGCCGATCGAGCAGGTCGGCGCGGAATTCGCCACTTGCTGCGAGGGCCGGAAGATCGTCATTGGTCGCCGCCACGATCCGCACGTCAACGCGGATCGGGCGCGAGGCACCGATACGGGTGATCTCGCCATATTCGACCGCGCGCAGCAGCCGCTCCTGCGCACCCATGCTGAGGGTTCCAAGTTCATCGAGGAACAGCGTGCCCCGATCCGCCTCCTCGAACCGTCCGGCACGGGCCTTGGTGGCACCCGTGAAGGCCCCCGCCTCGTGCCCAAACAGCTCAGCTTCGATCAGGGTTTCGGGCAACGCTGCGCAGTTCATCGTGACCAGCGGCTCGTCCCAGCGGCTCGACAGACGGTGAAGGCGTTCGGCGATCAGTTCTTTACCTGTGCCGCGCTCACCGATCACCAGCACGGGGCGGTTCATCGAAGCCGCACGGCTGGCGCGCTCGACGGCGTCGAGAAAGGCCCCGGATTGGCCAATGAACTGGCTTTCGAGCTTCATGTCCAAACTATAGTGAAAATCACCAATGCTTGGCAATAGAGACCAACAGCTCATCCTCCCCCAGCGTGAAAAACCGCAGATTTCCGCCATCCGCACAGTTTGGCACGGCGGTTGCAAAATACATGGCAAGACCACGCAGACACCTTGGGAGGCCCCGAATGATCAACCGCAAACCCGCCACCAGCGCTTTCTGGAGCTCGAAGCTCGGGCATGCCGCCATGGCCAGCATCGGCGCCATGGTCATGATGATCGCGCTGTCCACGCAGCTACAGCCGGGTGCCGCCAACGCTGCCCCGATCAGCCACCCCGCTGCCGAAGCCGGCAGCATGGTCGAGATCGCCTGACGTGGGCGACCCCCATGATCCCCTTGGGCCGGAGCGCCCCCTCAACCGGGATGTCCCCCCCGCCGACGCTGCCGGTGACGCTCGCTCCAAAGGCGCTCACCAGAGCAGCGACGCTCCGGCCCAACCCTCTCGCCTGCTGTCGTCGGGACGGCTGTCGCGGCTCGACGAGGAAATCGAAGCCTTGCGCCGCAGCCCCACACCGACGCAATCTCGCAGCGATACCCCCAATCCTGATGCGTCACGAGTCGGCGCGCAGGACCGGGTCAACTCGTTTCTCGATGGAGTAGCCTTCATGGGCATTTTCAGCCGCACCCGTGACATCATCGCCGCCAACTTCAACGACATGCTCGATAAGGCCGATGATCCGACCAAGATGATCCGCATGATCATCCTCGAAATGGAGGAAACCCTGGTCGAAGTCCGCGCCAGTGCCGCGCGCACCATCGCCGACCAGAAGGAAATGCACCGTCACTGCGTCAAGCTCGACCGGCTCCAGGCCGATTGGGCCGAGAAGGCCCAACTCGCGCTGAGCAAGGACCGCGAGGATCTTGCCCGCGCGGCTCTGGTCGAGAAGAAAAAGGCCGGCGATACGGCCGATCAGCTCAAGTCCGAAATCGCTGTGCTCGATGACGCGCTGCGCGCTTATGAAGACGACATCGCCAAGCTGCAGCACCGCCTGCGCGAAGCCCGCAGCCGCCAGACCGCGATCGCCGCGCGCCTCGAAAGCGCCGAGAACCGCGTCAAGCTGCGCACGCTGATGAGCACCGAACGGACCGACGAGGCGCTCGCACGCTTCGATCAGCTCGAACGCCGCGTCGATTACGCCGAAGGCCGCGCCGATGCACTGCAGATCGCGGAAAGCAAAACGCCGTCGCTCGCTGATGAAATCGCTGCGCTCGCAGGTGGCGACGCTATCGACGACGAACTCGCTCAGATGAAGAAAGCGCTCGGCAAGTCCGGCGACAGCAAGGGGGAATAAGCCATGGACGGTGGAGAAGTTATTGCAGCCCTGGCGCTGTTCATCGGCGCACCCTGGGTCATCCTGCACTACATCACGAAGTGGAAGACAGCCCCCACCATAACCTCGGATGACGAGGTTCTGCTGGAAGAACTCTACAACCTCGCCCGTCGGCTGGATGAACGGATGGATACGGTCGAGCGGCTCGTGGCTGCCGACGATCCGGAGTTTACGCCGGCCCGCCGCCTGATCGCCGATCAGGAAAAAGACAACCAGCAACTGCGCGAATTGGAAGCGCTGATTGCCGAGAAGAAGGGAACCCGCGCATGAACAGCCCCCGCACCACGCTTTACCGCGACAAGCACAATGCCAAGCTGATGGGCGTCTGCGCCGGGGTCGCCGATTACACGGGAGTGAATGTCCTGTGGGTCCGGCTGGCCACCGTTGCGCTGTGCCTCGGGTTGGGCTGGCCGATCTTTGCCTATTTCATCGCCGGCTTCTTCCTCAACAAGAAGCCGCCGCATCTCTACCGTGACGCCAGCGAGCAGAAGTATTGGCAAAGCGTCCGCCAGAGCCCGAAGCGCACCGCCCGCGAAATCCGTGCGAGCTTCCGCGACGTCGACCGCCGCCTGGCCGCAGTCGAAAGCCACTACGTCAGCAGCAACCCGCGCCTGACCGCCGAGATCGAGCGGCTGCGCTAACACACGTGATGTAAGGGGGAAGGCTATGGGACCCGATACAGTATGGGTTTTGATACCGCTGATGGGCATGATGATACCGATCGTGGCTTTGTGGACCAAGCACCAGCAGAAGATCGCCGAAATGCAGGTTGGCGCCACCGCCGAAAACACTGCCGAGAAGGCCGCCCAATACGCAACGCACATCCAGCGGCTTGAAGACCGGGTGCAGGTGCTGGAACGCATCGTCACCGATCGCGGCTACGACATTGCCACCCAGATCGAAGCGCTGCGCGACCAGCGCCGGGTCGATGAGACAGGTGCAGGCGTCCCGCTGGGCCTCGAGAAGAAGGAGCGCGTGTGATGGAAAACTTCGACGCCTTTCTGCCCTATCTGGGGTGGATCATTGCCGGGGCCTTCACCCTCGGCGCCGGCGGGATCCTGACGTCGTTCCAGATCACCCGCATGAAGATCAAGAACGGCTATCCGCTCGAAGGCATGTGGGGCCAGTCGCTCAAGCCCGGTTCGGACAAGCAGACCGCGCACCGTGTGACCCTGCTGACCCAGGAAAACGCCGAACTGCGCGCCGAACTGGGTTCGATGAAGGACAGGCTCGCCAATGTCGAACGGATCGTCACCGATGGGGGCTATCACCTCGGCGCGGAAATTGACGCGCTGCGTGATCGGGCTTTGTCGAACCTCACAGACAAGGGCAAAGCGTAATGGGCGAGCAAATCGTGATTGCGATGACCATCATTGCGATCTTCCTCATCGCGGGCGTGAGCCTCAACGGCATCGTCGACAAGGTGATGCAGGGCAAGCGCCTGAGCTACGAAGCCAAGGCTGGCCCGCAAACGCGGGACATCCGCGAGATCGTGGAACGCCAGCAGATGATCGAAGACCGCCTGCAAGTGCTGGAACGGATTGCCACCGACCGGGGTAGCCTGCTGGCCGACGAGATCGAGGCTCTGCGCCGCGAGACACTCGCTGTCAGCCATGCGAAACGCGAAAACGCGGATGCCGCACAATGAGCAGCTGGGCCATCGTTGCCCTGGTGGGCATCATCATCTGGGGGATCGTCGAGATCGCCCGCGCGCGGGCCGGGATCGTGACCGACGAGGACGGCAACCAGAAGGTCGTCCCGCGTGATGATGTTGGCAGCCGCATCGAACTTGAAGCGGCGCGGCAGGAACTCGCCGATCTCAAGGAACGGATCAAGGTGCTCGAACGCATCGCCACCGACGGCAATACCAGTGACGCACGCGAGCGTGCGCGGATTGCAGCCGAGATCGAAGCGCTGAGGGCACTGCCTGCGGTAAAGGAGGAATGACACCATGATCTCTCCCCTTCTCGATCCCACGCTGGTGCTGACCAGCGGCAGCGTGATCGGCCTGGTCATCATCGCCGCAGCATTGCTGCGCGCGTGGCAGGGCTGGCTTGACCTCAAGCGCCAGGAGCTGGACCGTGCCCCGGGCGGGAGGACGGCCGATGAAGGCTCGGGCATCGGGACGGCGCGGATCGAGCTCGCCGATCTGAAGGAGCGCATCCGCAAGCTCGAAGCCATCGCCAGCGGGGTCGAGCTGTGAGCGCGGCCCGCAACACTGCCGCGCAGGCCGGCATTGGTCTCGGCACAGCGATCGCGGTGGCGATCAGCTGGAGCGTTAACAAATCGATCATCTGGGCGATCGTCCATGGCTTCTTCAGCTGGTTCTACGTGATCTATTACGCCTTGACCCGGCCCGGGGGATTAAGCGGCTAATTGCCTCTTCCGTTTCACCGCAGGGCTGCCTAACTGCGCCCCATGCGCACCCTTTCCGACATTCTCGAAGAGTATCAATTTCTCGAAGGCGATGACCGCTACGGCCTGTTGATCGAACTGGGCCGCGAGCTTGAGGCCATGCCCGACGCGCTCAAGACCGATGCCACACTGGTGCGCGGCTGTTCGGCGGCGGTGTGGGTCTATCCCGCCGGGACGGATGCCGAGAACCTGCATTTCCTCGCCGACAGCAATGCCGCGATCACCAAAGGCATCGTTGCACTGGTGATCGCTGCGGTGCAGGATCGCCCCGCCACCGAGGTGGCACAGATGGACGTGATGGGCGCGCTTGCCCCGTTCGACCTCAAGAACCAGCTATCAAGCAACCGCACCCAGGGCGTGCCGAACATGATCGCGCTGGTAAAGGAACACGCCGCCCGGCTAGCAGCAGCCTGACCGCGTTTTGCTCCGGGGGTGTTTCGGGTGTAGATTATTCCGCAGGGCAGCTCGCCAGGCTCCACAGGCGGCGCGCCCTTTGAGGGGGAACCGCCATGCTCACCAATGCTGCGCCCGTCTGCTTCGTGCTTACTGCTGATCTTGCCACGGCGCGGGCCTTCTACACTGATACGCTGGGCCTCACTGAAACAGGAGAGGATCCCTTCGCGGTCCGCTATGACCTCGCCGGCACGACCATGCGACTCACCCGCATCGAAGGCCACCAGCCGGCGCCGCACACCGTGCTCGGGTGGCAGGTTGCCGATATGGAAAGCGCTATCGACACCTTGACCGCCAAGGGTTTGGCTTTCGCAGTCTACGAGGGATTTGGTCAGGATACGCGCGGAGTGTGGACTGATCCGGGATCGGGCACAAAGATCGCATGGTTCCACGATCCCGATGGCAATAACCTCAGCCTGACGCAGCCGCCTGGCTAGAGATTGCGGCCAACGGTCTCGAAGCTGTCGCTGCCTGCGCCAACGCTGTCGCGCACCACGGCGAGCCCGGCTTCCTTCTGCGCCTTCAGCTCGGCCTTGAGTTTCGCAGGATCGCGGGCGAAGACGAAGCCGAAGCTTACGCCGCCCTCTTTGCCGATGGTCGCATGGTGCAGCTTGTGCGCCTGCACCAGCCGCTTGGCGTAGCCCTTGCGCGGCACCCACTTCCAGTAACGCTGGTGGACGAGGCCATCATGCACCAGCGTGTAGATGATACCGTAGAGCGTGATCCCGACCGCGAACCACCACAGCCAGTCCCAGTAGAGCGAGCCGTAGATATACATCGCGGCATTGATCGTGCCGAATACCACGGCGAAAAGGTCATTCGTTTCCAGCACATTGTCATGCGGCTCGTGATGGTCGCGGTGCCAGCCCCAGCCCCAACCGTGCATGATGTATTTGTGCGCGACCCACGCGAAAAGCTCCATCCCTACGAGCGAGGACATGACGGTGAGGAACACTTCAAGCCAGCTCATGCGGCCACCTTCTTGGTCAATTCAACGCGGCCCACCCCGGCGCGGCGCGCGCCCGGCAGCGCCCACCACGGCACATCGGGGCGGCGGTGGTGTTCGAGATGATAGCCGAAATGGAAGCAGGTTGCGAGGCTGGCCAGCGTGCCGAAATCCTCGCTGCGGGTGTTGTGACGGTCCGCAAAAGCAGTGGCATCTTCGCCGCGCAGATGGCGGTGCGGACGGAAAGTGCCGAAGTAGAATAGCTGGAGCGACGATCCGAGCGCAGGCAGGCCGTAAAGCATGACAATCTGCACCATCGGAATGCCGATCACGAGCCAGTAAATGCCGACCACGGAATGGACAAACAGGAGCGAGCGCCAACCGAAATAGCGCCGGAAGAACGTGGCATACCAGCGCCAGAAATCATCCGGGTGATGCTCGTCGAAATCGGGATCGCCCGCTTGGCCTGCCAGCTTGTGGTGATCGAAATGGGCATCGCGAAGCTGCTTCCACGCGAACCCGGCATACAGCGCCAACAGCACCGCGCCGACCGCACTGTTCAGCTTGGGCTGGCCCGGGACAAGGCTGCCATGCATCGCATCATGACAGACGATGAATACACCGACCGAAAGCCAGCACTGCACCGCGGCCATAACCAGCGCGAGCGGCCAATTGCTCCACGTCAGTTCGAACACGAACATCCCGTAAGCGTGGAGCGTCAACCAGCTTCCGGCAATCGCCAGCCCCAGCACAAGGCCGACCACACCGTTGGCAGTGCGCACAGAAAGAGGAAAACTCGGCGTCATGACCAAGGGGATACGCGCAGGCACAGCATCAGGATGCGTATAAGCTGCATGCGCAAAACGGCAATCGGGTTTGCGCCGGGGGCCAGGCGCGCCCCATCCGACCGCTCGGTATCAGCCCTGCGCACAAAGCCAATAGTTAACCGGCAATTAGGCATTCATCGTTACGGCAAGCGTGGAACTTCCATCGGGCGTGAAGGGTATGACGCCGCGCCAACCGGAGCAGAGCTTGAAGCAAGCCGCGCAAATAAGGCAATCGCTGATGCGGTGGCAAGGCGTCAGCCTTGCTGTGGCCGCTTGCGTGCTGGCGGCACCCGATCCGGCGATTGCGCAGCTTCGCTCGCTCGAAAACCCTTCGTTCGAGGGCAATGATCCTGCCGGTCCCGGCGCACCGAACTTTGAAGTTCTCCCCAGCAGCGCAGTTCCGGGCTGGGAGACGACCACCAATGAAATCGAACTGTGGGATTCCAACTTCAACGGCGTCCCGGCCTTCGCCGGCAACGTGTTTGCCGAGATGAATGCCAATGTGAACGGCACCTTTTTCCAGAACATTTGCCTGATCAACGGCGAGCCGATCAGCTGGACCTTTGCCCACCGCGCGCGGGCCGGTGGCCCGAGCACCCAGACCGTGCGCTTTCAGGTTGCGAGCAGCACCGGCACCCTCAGGCAATCGCTTGCGACACAAAGCTCAAGGACCAACAACCTGGTGTGGAATGTCAATACCGGCACCGCCACCTACTCTGGTCCTTCCGGGATGCAGCGAGTCCAGTTCACCACCAGCGATCCGGGCTCCTTCGGCAATTTCCTCGATGCGATCCAGTTATCATTGCGCCCTTTTGTGCAACTGTCCGCCGCCACAGCCAGCAGCACAGAGGCGACCGCATCGGCCGCGCTGCCGACGCTGTTGGTCACCGGCTCCTTGCAAAGCGCGATCACTGTCCCCGTAGCCATTACTGGCGGGACCGCAGTTCGGGGAACCGATTATACGACCCCCGGCGGCGGCGCGACATTCAATGTCACAATCCCTGCCGGCACCTATTTCAACAGCCCGATCCCGCTTGGCATCTCGATCACCGATGATACCGCTATCGAAAGCTCCGAAACGATCACTTTTGCGCTTTCGGCGGGCAGCGGCGTAACGCTCTCAAATACCACGACCTGCGGCGCCGGCGCCCAGACCAGCGGCAGCTACACGATCACCGACAATGATGCCCGCGTCACCATGCGCAAGCAGTGGGTCAACGCGGTGCCGGGGGACGATACCACACTCACCGTCGCGCGCGGGGCGAGCGGTATCGATACCTTCGCTTCGGATGCCGGATCGGCCGGCGAACTTGACACCGATCTCAGCCCCACTCCGGCAGTCATCGGCGAAACGCTTACACTGTCCGAACAGATGGCAGTGGCCAATCTGGGCAGCTATCAGTCCGCAATTGCCTGCACCGGAACATCCGACACCGTGTTGTCGGATGGGTTGACCATCGGGCCCGGCGAAACCGCGATCACCTGCACCTATACCAACACCCGGATCATCCCGCTGCAAATCAGCAAGACATCCTTCGTGCTGACCGACGGACTGAGTCCAACAGACCCGAAGGCCATTCCGGGGGCCATCATACGTTACTGCATTCTGGTGGCCAATCCCGGCACCATCGCCGCCAGCGGTGTCAGCGTGACCGACACGCTTGCCGCGTCGTTGGCCTATATCCCGGGCTCGGCGCGCACGGGGACAGACTGTGCCACTGCAACCACGCCTGAGGATGACAACGCCACCGGCAGCGACGAAAGCGATCCGATCGGCACCGCCTTTACCGGCTCGACCCTTACCGGCTCCGCAGACAGCCTTGACGCCGGAGCGAGCTTTGCGATCACTCTTGATGCAGTGCTGAACTGACCGGCGACGGGTGGACCCCGGCGCGCGCGATCACTCGCCCTTGGGGAAGAAGAATTCGCGCAGATGCTCACCGATGCGCGCCGGGCGCAGCGTTTCGGCATCGATGCAGCACCAACTCGATTGCACTTCGGCCAACACTTCCTCGCCGCGCTTGATCAGCGTGGAATAGAAGGCGCGCGCGCCGTTGAAGCGTTCAAGCACGGTCTGCGCGATCACATCATCTTCAAGGAAGGCGGGCTTGCGATAGGTGATCTCGTGCTTCAGCGCGACCCACGCCTTGCTCGCCACATCCTCCTCCGGAGCGATCCCGCGCCAATGCGCCAGCACCGCATCCTGCACCCAGTTGAGATAGCGCGCGTTGTTGACATGGCCCATGAAATCGATGTCTGCCGCTTCGACCTTGATCGGGTGGACAAACGGCAGAGCAGATGTGGCGGGAGATTCGATTGCTGACATATTTGTCAGTTATACCCGAGGAACCTTGCAAATCCATGACGATTTTGACGCGCATCAAGCACGCATCTTGCGTGATAGCGCGGGGCGGGTCTAATCGCCGCTTCCAACCGAGGATCGAGACCCCATGGCGAGCCGCCCGCGCACACTTTACGAGAAGATCTGGGACGCCCATGTCGTCGAAACGCGCGATGACGGCACGGCGCTGATCTACATCGATCGCCATCTGGTGCATGAGGTGACCAGCCCGCAGGCGTTCGAGGCGCTGCGGCTGGGAGGGCGCACCGTCCGGCGGCCCGAACTGACCCTCGCCGTGCCCGACCACAACCTGCCGACGACCGCTCGCCTGGATGCAAGTGGCAAGCCTGTGCCGATTGCCGATTCCGAGAGCGCAGCGCAATTGGCCGCGCTGGAAGCCAACGCCCCGGCTTTCGGTATCCGCTACATCCCTGCCACGGCGAAGGAACAGGGGATCGTCCATGTGGTCGGCCCCGAACAGGGCTTCTCGCTGCCCGGCACCACCATCGTCTGCGGGGATTCGCACACCGCCTGCCACGGTGGCCTCGGCGCGCTGGCCTTCGGCATCGGGACGAGCGAAGTCGAGCACGTTCTGGCAACCCAGACGCTCCTGCTTCAGCAGTCGAAGCCGATGGAAGTGCGGGTCGAAGGCGATCTCGGCCCCGGCGTCAGCGCCAAGGATCTGATCCTGCATATCATCGGCCGCATCGGCGCGGCAGGTGGCTCGGGCTACGTGATCGAATATCGGGGCAAGGTGTTCGAGCAGATGACGGTCGAGGAGCGGCTGACGGTCTGCAACATGAGCATCGAGGCGGGTGCGCGTGCCGGGCTGATCGCGCCGGATGATGTGACTTTCGCCTACATCAAGGGCCGCCCGATGGCCCCGCGGGGCGCAGAATGGGACGCGGCGGTTGCTTACTGGCGCACGCTCCACTCGGACGCAGATGCGGTCTTCGCCAAGTCCGTCACGATCAACGCTGCCAAGGTCGAACCCAGCGTCACCTGGGGCACCAGCCCCGAGGACGTGGTGCCCATCGGTGGCCGCGTGCCCTCTCCGCAAGACTTCGCCGACGAGGGCAAGCGGGTCGCCGCGCAGAAGAGCCTCGACTACATGGGCCTCGTCCCCGGCATGGCCATGACCGATGTTCCCATCGAGAACGTCTTCATCGGCAGTTGCACCAACAGCCGCATCGAGGATCTGCGCGCCGCCGCCGCGATTCTGAAAGGCCGCCGCAAGGCCGCCAATGTGCGCTGGGCGATCGTCGTGCCGGGCTCAGGCCTCGTGAAGGCGCAGGCCGAAGCCGAGGGACTCGACAAGGTGTTCACCGAGGCAGGGTTCGAATGGCGCGAGCCGGGCTGTTCGGCCTGTCTGGGCATGAACCCCGACAAGGTGCCGCCGGGCGAACGCTGCGCCTCGACCAGCAATCGCAACTTCGTCGGTCGACAGGGGCCGGGCGCGCGCACGCATCTGGTCTCGCCTGCGATGGCTGCCGCCGCAGCCGTGGCCGGGCGGCTCGCCGATGTGCGCGAGTTGGTGTGAGGCCAACCTCTTGAAACGCTGGCGCACAAGGCGCAAGGATGCCTGATGACTGACAAGCCCAAATCGAACACCGCCCGCAACGCCGCGCTTGCGGCAGCAGGCGCCATCGGGTCGGCGGCTATTGCTGCCGCGCTGCTTTATGCCGGGCGACGCAAGAAAAAGCCCGAGGAACCGGCCAAGCCCGGCTCCATCCCCTCGGGCGAGCCGCCCCAGACTGACTAGAACGCCTGACTGACGAAGGACGTCCCATGCAGCCCCTCACCCGCGTCGAAGGCCGCGCCATCCCGCTTGGCCTCAAGAATGTCGATACCGACATCATCATCCCGGCCAAATGGCTCAAGACGGTTCGCCGCGAAGGACTTGGCGCGGGCGCGTTCGAGACGATCCGGGCCGAACCCGGGAATGTCTTCGACGACCCTGCCTATGCCGGGGCCAGCATCCTGATCGCAGGCGACAATTTCGGTTGCGGTTCAAGCCGCGAGCACGCCGCCTGGGCGCTGGGCGATCTGGGGCTGCGGGTGGTGATCGCGCCGAGCTTCTCGGACATCTTCTCGGGCAATGCGGTCAAGAACGGAATCCTGCCAGTGGTGTTGCCGCAGGATGCGGTTGACCGGCTGCTGGAGGTGGCGCGCGAGGGCCAGCCGATCAGCGTCGATCTGGAGAGCGAGACTGTCACCACCCCGTATCAGGATCGTTACACCTTCATCCTCGACCCGTTCCGGCGTCATTGCCTGTTGAACGGGCTCGACGAGGTCGGGCTGACGATGGCACGGGGCGAGGCGATCGGCAGCTTCGAAGCAGCGCGCACCGCCGCCCAGCCGTGGCTGATGCGCGGCACCGCTGCTGCCTGAAACACATCACTTGGGAGAGGACATCATGAAAGCCATTCGCACCCACCAGACCGGCGGGCCGGAAACCCTGACGCTCGACGAGATCGAGGCGCCCACACCCGGCAAGGGCGAAGTGCTGGTCGCGGTCAAGGCCTGCGCGATCAACTATCCCGACGGGCTCATCATCCGCGACATGTATCAGTTCAAACCGCAGCGCCCCTTCTCGCCCGGCGGTGAGATTTCGGGCGTGATCGAAGCGGTTGGCGACGGCGTCGAGGGCTTCAAGGTCGGTGACAAGGTGCTCGCCGGGATCGGCAATGGGGGTCTGGCCGAAAAGGTTGTTGTGCCTGCAGGCCGGATGTTTGCTGTGCCGGACGGGGTGCCGTTCGAGAAGGCGGCGAGCCTGCTGATGACCTACGGCACCACCATCCACGGCCTCAAGGACCGGGGCCGGATCAAGGCGGGCGAGACCCTCGTCCAGTTCGACACCGCCCCGCCCCCGCGCGCCAAGCATGCCCGCACCGGCTGCGCCTCAGGCGAAGTCGCCCGCAAGGCCGGGGCGGACGAGGTGGTGATCTACCCCCGCGAGGCGATGGACAAGGATGCCTCCAAGGCGCTTGCAGAAGCCTTCAAGGCGGCCTGCGGCCCCAACGGCGCCAACATCGTCTACGACATTGTCGGCGGGCAATATTCCGAGCCTGCCCTGCGCGCGATTGCGTGGGAGGGCCGCTTTCTCGTGGTCGGCTTCCCCGCCGGGATTGCCAAGATGCCCTTGAACCTCACTCTGCTGAAGTCCTGCGACATCTGCGGCGTGTTCTGGGGTGCCTTCACCGCACGCGAGCCCGAAGCCTTCCGTGCGCAGGTGAATGAGCTGTTTGCACTGATGCAGGCCGGCAAGATCGACCCGCTGGTGAGCGAGACCTTCCCCCTCGCCCGCGCCGGGCGAGGCGGTGGGCAAGCTGGTCGTCACCATGGATTAGCCCCTTGCGCGCGCGGCTTCCTGCTTGAAGCCGCGCGCGCGCACCTCTATCGCTGATGCCGGATCGTACGGCCAAGGGACACAGATCAATGACCGATTTCAAGGACCGCGAACGCGCCGAAGAGGCCCATTTCGCGCTCGAAGGGGAAACCGCATTCCGCGTCGCGGCGCGCCGCAACAAGCTGCTGGGCGAATGGGCGGCCGGGCTGATGAAGCTCACTCCGGAAGAAACCGATGCCTATCGCAAGGCTGTGGTGCAGGCCGATTTCGAAGAATCGGGCGATGAAGACGTGGTGCGCAAGCTGCTAGGCGATCTCACCGCTGCGCAGGCCGATGTCAGCGAGGCCGACATTCGTGCCAAGCTGGAGGAAATGGCCATCGAGGCGCGGCGCCAGCTGCTCGGCGGGATTTGATCCCGTGCCGATGAGTGCCAGCGCGATCGAAGCTGCGATTCTCGCGGCCCTGCCGGGCGCCACCGTCGAGCTGAGAGATCTGGCGGGCGATGATGATCACTGGGCGGCAACCGTCACCGCACCGCAATTCGCGGGCCTCAGCCGCGTAGCCCAGCACAAGCTCGTCTATGCCGCGTTCGGCGGACGCATGGGCGGAGAACTGCACGCCTTGCAAGTCACCACCGCGGTCCCCAAATAATTCGCAACAATCACCCAACCCATCAGGGGCGCAACGCACCATGTCCGACGCCAATTCCCGTATTTCCGATCTCGTCACCAGCAATGATGTTGTGCTGTTCATGAAGGGCACCCCGCTCTTCCCGCAATGCGGTTTCTCCAGCCGCGCGGTGGCGATCCTCGACCATTGCGGTGTGG
>RDXA01000075.1 GCA_004292705.1 Sphingomonadales bacterium
CATGGTGCCGGAAATCTGCTCGGCGGCGATCAGGGGAATCGCGAAGGCGAGTTGCACCACGAAGCCCAGCATCAGGCCGACCGCGATTTCGAGCAGGATGGCGAGGATCGCGGCGATGCTCAGCATGGCGGGCGGGGGTGCGGCCAGCGGCACCCAACTGGCGATGAAATAGCCCAGCACGATGCTCAACAGGATGCGCACAGGCGCGGGCACCGCCGTGCCGCCCACCATCGGCGCGGACATTAGCGCCGCGCCGCAGCGGATCGAGAGAAAGAATATCTGCCACAGCTGCGCCTCAAGACTGCCAAGGCCGAATTCGAGGACGTTCACGCTGAAAGGTCCGCGACTTGCGCCATGATCTCCCGCGTGAAATCGGCGAGCAAGCCCATCATCGCCGCCCCCAGCACCACGAACACCAGCGCCGTGATTGCCAGCTTGGGGATGAAGCTGAGGGTCTGTTCGTTGACCGAGGTTGCGGCCTGGATGATCCCCACCACCAGACCCACCACCAGCGTCGCGATCAGCACCGGCCCGGCGATCAGCGCGGTCACCCACAATGTCTGATCGGCGAGCGCGAGCAGGGCTGAGTCTTCCTGCATCAGGCGAAACTCAGGGCAAGGCTGCCCATCAGCAGCGCCCAGCCATCGACCAGCACGAACAGCAGCAGCTTGAACGGCAGCGAGATGATCGTCGGGCTCAGCATCATCATGCCGAGGCTCATCAACACGCTCGCCACGACGAGGTCGATCACGAGGAAGGGCAGGAAGATCATGAAGCCGATCTGGAACGCGGTCTCCAGCTCGCTGGTGACGAAGGCAGGCAGCAGGATCGAGAAGGGCACGTCCTTGCCGCTCTGGAAGGTGCCGCCGCCCTGCCCAAGGCCAGCAATGTCGGTGAACATCATCAGGTTCGCCTCGCGCGTCTGGGCGAGCATGAAGGCGTGGAAGGCCTCGCCCGCCTTGCCGATCGCCGCGTCGGAGCCGATGGTTCCGGCGGCATAGGGGACGATCGCCTGAGCGTTCACGATGTCGAGGGTCGGGGCCATGACGAACAGGCTGAGGAACAGCGCGAGGCCCGCGAGCACCTGCCCAGGCGGCGAACCCTGCAACCCCAGCGCCTGCCGCAGGATCGCCAGCACCACCAGAATGCGCAGAAAGCTCGTCATCATCAGCACCAGCGCGGGCAGGATGGTAAGCAGCCCCATCACCACCAGCAGCTGGAGCGACATGCTCAGCGGACTGTCATCGCCCGCACCCTCGTCGCCCAACGCGCGTTCGATTGCTGAACCGACGCCCGCCGCAACCGGATCGGGCGCGGCGGCGAGCGCGATGTCGGGCAGGGCCAACATGGTTAAGGCAGCAAGGCCCGTCAGCGCCGCACGCAGCATCGCAGGCAGGCGCATCATTCGCTCTCCGTCACCATCGCAGCGGGCGCGTCGCCGAGCCGAACCATGCCCTGCCGGGTGCAGCCGAGCAGGATCTCGCGGTCGTGAAACCGCACCACCGCCAGCTTCATCCCCGGCGCGATCATGCTGGTTTCGACCAGTTGCAAATGCCGCCCGCCACCCGCGCCGAGGGCGCCGCCGCCGTGCAACCGGCTCTGGAGCCAGCGGGTAAGCCACAGGCTCCCCCAGATCAGCCCGCCCAGCAGCGGCAGCAGCAGCGCGAGGCGCAGGAGATATTCGAGCATCGCCCGCGTCCTGCCTAAAGCGCCTTGGCGGAGTTCGCCGCCGGATCGGGGTCGAGCGCAGCCTCGGGCGCGGACCCATCCTGTCCGTCTCCGCCTACCAGATCGACGATCCGCAGCGCAAAGCGGCCCTTTTCCGCCACCACCTCGCCGCGCGCGATGACGCGGCCATTGGCGGTGACGTCAAGCAGCTCGTCGGTCAGCCGGTCAAGCGTGACGGTGCTGCCCTCGCCCAGCGTCAGCACGTCCCGCAGAGGCATCTCGGTGCGGCCAAGCTCGACCGACAGGCGCACGGCGACATCGCCGAAACGGTGGAGGGCGCCAGGCTGGAATTCACTCATCGGGCAGATCCTTCTGCGGGAAAGCGGGTGAGGCGGATCGCCATGCGGTCCTCGGCGGTGCCGATGCTGCCATGTGCAACCAGCGTGTCGCCGAGCATCAGCGGCACCTGCCGACCCATCGCCAGCGGCAGCAGGTCGCCCGGCGCGAGGGTCTGGAGCCGCGCGAGCGAGAGGTCGAATTCGGCCAGAACCACACGCAGCGGCACCGGAATGACGGCAAAAGGCGCGGCAAGGGCGCTGGCCGGAGCGGTGTTGGCATGGCGGGCGTGCGGCATGCCGCTGCGGCCCGGGGTAGGCAGCAAGCGCTCCATACGCTCGTCTGCGACCGCCAGCAGGCAGCGCCATTCGCCGCCTTGCCGCCTGGCGATGGTGAGCGTGAACAACAGCGCCGGGCCATCGGGATCGAACGGCTTCAACCGCGCCGCGCTTTCGCTGCGCACGATCACTTCGCCCGTCAGCATCGCCCCGGCCGGCGGAGCACCCTCGCCAAGGCTGGCGCGGGTCATTGCCGCCGCGATAATGCTCGCGGCTTCCTCGACCAGCAGCGCCGCCGAGCGCGGCAGCGTGTCGGGCACATCCCCGGACATCCGCCCGTCGCCGCCAAAACTGCAGTCGGTGAGCGCGATCGCGGTGGCGAAATCG
>RDXA01000365.1 GCA_004292705.1 Sphingomonadales bacterium
AGCAACGCGCTTCGTCGTCTGTGCTTCCCCAAGTCTGCCGACAGGTGGTTAGTCAACGGCGCGCGGGGCGACGTGACATCCTGCATCGGGAACTGCCGGTGGCCACTGGTCAAACGGTTTGACCCGCGTGCAGTCTGTCGGCAGGAAGCTATTCCGTTGCAGAGCGAAAGTGCTGGTCAGCTGCAGGCTGTGCCCGGCCGGTATTGGGGAGTTTTCACGTGGACAGACGCGATTTTCTGGCGCTCAGCACCTTCTTTACAGGTGTTGCGCTGACGCCTTCGATCTTCGGCAAGGCGATCGCGGCCGAGCAGTTGCAGGCCGGGATCGAACTCGCGGTCAAGAAACGCCTCGCCGATGCCGCGCTGTCTGCTGCCACGGCCGCCGGGGCGAGCTATTGCGACGTCCGCGTCGGCCGCTATCTGCGCCAGTTCGTCATCACCCGCGAACGCAATGTCGAGAACATCGTCAACACCGAGAGCACCGGAACCGGCGTGCGTGTCATCGCGGATGGCGCCTGGGGCTTTGCCGCGACCAATGCGATGACAGAGGATGCTGTGGCCGCCGCGGCGCGGCAGGCGACTGCGATCGCCAAGGCCAATGCACGCATTCAGAACAGTGCCGTCCAGCTCGCTCCGACCCCCGGCGTCGGCGAGGTCAGCTGGCGCACCCCGATCAAGAAGAACGCGATGGACGTGCCGATCGCGGACAAGGTCGACCTGCTGATGAGCGTCAATGATGCCGCGCTGAACGCCGGGGCGAGCTTCGTCAATTCGCTGCTCTTCCTCGTCAACGAACAGAAATACTTCGCTTCGACCGATGGCTCCTACATCGATCAGGACGTCCACCGCATCTGGGCACCGATCACAGTCACAGCTGTCGACAAGGCGACCGGCAAGTTCCGCTCGCGCGAAGGCCTGTCGGCGCCGATGGGGCTGGGCTGGGAGTATATGGAAGGCCGGCCAGAGGACAAGTTCGTGCTGCCCAACGGGCTGACCACTTACGGCAATTCCTACGATATGAAGGAAGATGCCATCGCGGCTGCCATGAATGCGCAGGAAAAGCTGAAGGCGCCTTCGGTGAAGCCGGGCAAGTACGACCTCGTGCTCGATCCCAACCACCTCGGCCTGACCATCCACGAGAGCGTCGGCCACCCGCTCGAGCTTGACCGCGTGCTGGGCTACGAGGCGAATTACGCTGGCACCAGCTTCGCCACGCTCGACAAGCGCGACGCCGCCTTCAAGTACGGCAGCGAGATCGTGAACCTGTTCGCTGACAAGGTGCAGCCCGGCTCGCTGGGGGCGGTCGGCTTTGACGACGAGGGCGTCAAGACGAAGCGTTGGGATCTCGTCAAGGACGGAACGTTGGTCGATTACCAGACGATCCGCGATCAGGCCCACATTGTCGGCAAGGGTGAATCCGACGGTTGCTGCTATGCCGACAGCTGGTCGAGCGTGCAGTTCCAGCGCATGGCCAACGTCAGCCTTGCGCCGGGCAAGACCAAGCTTTCGCCCGCCGACATGATCGCCGGGGTGGAGAACGGCATTTACATCTCGGGCCGCGGTTCGTTCTCGATCGATCAGCAGCGCTACAATGCGCAGTTCGGCGGGACGGTGTTCTACGAGATCAAGAACGGCAAGCTGGGGCCGATGATCGAGGATGTCGCCTACCAGATGCGCACCCCGGAATTCTGGGGCGCATGTTCGGCGATCTGCGATGAAAGCGATTACCGCCTGTTCGGTTCGTTCTTCGACGGCAAGGGCCAGCCGAGCCAGGTCTCGGCTGTCAGCCACGGTTCCTCGACCACCCGCTTTGACGGTGTGAACGTCATCAACACCGCCCGGTCGCTCGGCTGAAGCGCGCGCAGGAGACAAACGACATGAGCATCCTTTCGGAAGCCGAAGCCAAGGCCATTCTCGAGAAGGTCATCGCCTTCTCGACCGCCGATCACACCGTTGCGACTATGGGCGGCGGCATTCAGGGCAACGTGCGCTTCGCACGCAACGACATCTCCACGTCCGGCATCGTCGATGACATCCAGCTCGGCGTCGAGGTCGCTTTCGGCAAGCGCGTTGGCACGGCCTCGATCAACCAGTTCGATGACGCCTCGCTCGAACGCGTGGTGCGCCGGGCCGAGGAGCTGGCCAAGCTCGCTCCGGAAAACCCGGAATACATGCCGCCGGTCGGCAAGCAGACCTATCGTCCGACCGAAACCTTCAGCGAAGCCACGGCTGCGCTGACGGCCGAGGCCCGCGCGAAGATCGCCGAAGCTTCGATCCTGCCGTGCCGCGAGCGCGGGCTGATTGCGGCGGGCTTTCTCGAGGACGGACAGACCTTCTTCGCCCATGCCAATTCGAATGGGAATTTCGGCTATCAGCGCTCGACGGTCGCGGATTACACCTGCACCGTGCGCACCGAAGACGGGCGCGGATCGGGCTGGGTCGCGAGCAATGTCAAGGATATCGCGGCCTTCGATGCTGCCGCTGACATCCAGATCGCGATGCGCAAGGCTGCGGCTTCAGCTGATGCCCAGGCGCTTGAACCGGGCAAATACACCGTCATCCTCGAGCCGGCTGCGGCCTCGGGCCTGATCAGCTTCATGATGAACTTCTTCAGCGCCCGTTCCGCTGACGAAGGGCGCAGCTTCCTCAGCAAGCAGGGCGGCGGGAACAAGATTGGCGAGCAGATCATGGACGCGCGCGTCAATATCTACACCGATCCCTGGAACCCGGCCGTGTCGGTCCTGCCGTGGGACGAAAACGGTCTTCCGCGCGAACGGGTCAAGATCATCGACTCCGGCAAGCTCGCCAATCTCGATTACTCGCGCTTCTGGGCCGCCAAGCAGGGCAAGCCCGAAACCGCGAGCTGGGGCAACACCATCATGGAAGGCGGAACCAAGTCGACCGCCGAGCTGATCGCCGGAACGGAGCGCGGCATCCTTGTGACCCGCACCTGGTACATCCGCATGGTCGACCCGCAAACCGTGCTGCTGACCGGTCTGACCCGTGACGGCACCTTCTACATCGAGAACGGCCAGCTGAAGTACCCGATCAAGAATTTCCGCTTCAACGAAAGCCCGGTCATCATGCTCAACAACATCGAGGAGCTGGGCCGTTCGGTGCGCGTGGAGAACGGGACGCTGATGGTGCCGCCGATGAAGATCCGGGATTTCACCTTCACCTCGCTTTCGGACGCAGTCTGAAGCAACAGCAAGGCAGGCGCGGGTCAAGTGAGCCAAACAGCCATGACCCGCGCCGGCTTTCTGCGGCTGACCGCAGGGGCAATCGCAGGCGCGATGCTAGGCGCTCCCCTGTCCGCCGCGCAGCGGCCGGGCGGGGCAGGGGCGGGGGGCTATGACTTCTGGTTCACCCGGCTCAAATACAATTCCGGTGACTGGAATGTCGACCAGCGAATGCCGGCCAACCTCATCACCTCGCTCATCGACTACACCAACCTGCGGGTCGATCCCGAGGAGCATGTGGTTGACCTCGCTGACCCGCAGATGCTCTCGGCCCCGTTCTGCTATCTCGCCGGGCACAAGGCCGTCGAATTCTCCGATTCGGAACGCCGCAATTTCGAGCGATACGTGCGCAATGGCGGCTTTGTGTTTGTCGACGATTGCAACCACGACATCGACGGCCTCTTCGCCAAGTCGTTCGAGGCGCAGATGGCGAGCATCTTCGGCGTGGACGCCTTGAAGAAACTGCCCAACGACCACCCGGTCTATTCCAGCTTCTTCAAGTTCAAGGGGCCGCTATCAACGTCATTCGAGCTCAACGGCTGGGGCGACGATCTCATTCATGACTACCTCAAGGGCATCACCATCAATGGCCGGCTCGGGTTGCTCTACAGCAACAAGGATTATGGCTGCGAGTGGGACTACGACTGGCGGAACAAGCGCTTCCTCGCCGAGGACAACACCCGTTTCGGGGTGAATATCATCATGTATGCGCTCAGCAATTGAAGGGTTGAACAGGTGGCACAGCAGGCTGCGGCGGATGCCGCGCAGATCGAACAGCGGATCGCCAGGCTCGGCGATCTCAAGCGCGCCATTGCCACCGCGATTGTCGGGCAGAACGATGTCGTCGAACAATTGCTGATCGGGCTGCTGGCGGGCGGGCATTGCCTGCTCGAAGGCGTGCCGGGGCTGGGCAAGACGCTGCTTGTCCGCACGCTTGGCGAGGCGCTGGAGCTCGATTTCCGGCGGGTGCAATTCACCCCCGACCTGATGCCGAGCGACATCCTTGGCACCGAGCTGCTCGAGGAAGATCACGGCACCGGCCACCGGTCTTTCCGTTTCCAGCAGGGCCCGGTGTTCACCAATCTGCTGCTCGCCGATGAACTCAACCGCACGCCGCCCAAGACCCAGGCCGCGCTGCTTGAGGCGATGCAGGAAAAGACCGTCAGCTATGGCGGGCAGACCTATCAGCTGCCGCGGCCCTTCTTTGTGCTGGCGACCCAGAACCCGCTGGAGCAGGCGGGCACCTATCCGCTGCCCGAAGCGCAGCTTGACCGGTTTTTGCTGCTGGTCCGCGTCGGCTATCCCACCGAGCAGGAGGAGCGCGATATCCTTGCGCTCACCACCGGGCGGGCAGGCGAGGCGGTGCCTTGCGTCATGCAGGCGGCGGATGTGCTGGCGCTGCAGGCCTATGTCCGCGATGTCTATCTGAGCGACGATCTCCTCGGCTGGATCTCCGCGCTCGTGCGCGCGACGCGGCCCGGTGATCCTGCCGCGCCTGCCGACGTTGGCAGCTATGTGCGCTGGGGTGCGGGGCCACGCGCCGGACAGGCATTGGTGCTGTGTGCCAAGGCGCGCGCGCTGCTGCACGGACGGCTGGCGGCAACGCGCGACGACATTGCCGCCCTTGCAGCGCCCGTGCTGCGGCACCGCTTGCTGCTGTCCTTTGCAGCCGAGGCCGAGGGCAAGAGCGCCGACGATATTGTCGCCGCGCTGCTGGCGCACCTTCCTCCGCCCACGGCCTGAGCGATGGGGCGTCAGCCGCTCACCATACCGCCGGAAATCCGCAGTCGGCTGAAGCGGCTGAGCTTGCGCACCCGCAGCGATCTCGGGATGCGCGGCTTCGGCATGCACCCCAGCCGCAACAAGGGCGCAGGCCTCGAATTCGCGCAATACCGCGCCTACGAGCCGGGCGACGAGCCGCGCCGGATCGACTGGAAACTGTTTGCCCGTTCCGACAAGTTCTTCGTGCGCGAGGCGGAGGAGGAAAGCCCGGTCTCGGTATGGATCCTGATCGACGCCAGCGCTTCGATGGCGCAGGCTGATCGTGCGCGGCCAGATTGGTCGCGGCTTGATGCGGCGAAGCTGCTGGCGTTGTGCATCGCCGAGCTTGCGCAAATGCAGGGCGACCGCTTCGGGTGGATTGCCTTGCAGGCGGGCGGGCTGGGGGTGGCGGAGCCGGCGGGAGGCCGGTCGCAGCGCGATCGCATGCAGATCGATTTCGCGCGGCTCGATGCAGCCGATACCTTCCCCGATGCCGCCACGCTGGCTCCGCTGTGGGAACGGATCGGGGCGAATGATCTGGTGTTCTTCCTGAGCGACTGTTTCGACGAGGCCGGAATTGCACTGATCGAACGGCTGGCCAAGGCGGGGCGCGAGGTGCTGGCCGTGCAGCTGCTGACGGTGGAAGAGCGCGATTTCCCCTTTGATGGTGGTTACCGCTTCCTCGATCAGGAAAGCGGCGAGACGCTGGTGGGTGATGGGGCGGCGCTGCGCGACACCTTTCTCAGCCGCTTCGCCGCGGCCCGCACAGCGCTGGACGAGCGGCTCGACAGGGCAGGCATCCGGCACACGGTCTATGTGCTCGATGAGCTTATCGACGGGCCCCTGCAGGTGTTCTTCGGTCGCCGGGCAGAGCCGACGTGACGCCGCTGCTGCTGGCCCCGCTCGGTCTGGCCGCGCTCGCTGGCCTGATCGTGCCGCTGCTGATCCACCTGCATCGCCGTACCGAGGAGGTGCCGCTAGATTTTGCCGCGCTGCGCTGGCTCGAACCGCGTCCCCGGCCAAAGCGCAAGCTGCGTTTCGACGAATGGCTGCTGCTGGCCTTGCGCTTGCTGCTGATCGTGCTGCTGGCGCTGTTGCTGGCCCGCCCGGCCGTGCTGGGCTGGGACGACACGAACCCGCGCTTTGTCGCAGCGCCCGGGGTCGATCCTGCCGCTGCCCGCAAGGCTGCCGGGCCGGATGCCGATCTGCGCTGGATCGCGCCCGGGTTCCCGCGTCTCGACGAAGGAAAGCCACCCGCCGCCACGCAGGTTTCCAGCCTGATCCGCCAGTTCGATGCCGAATTGCCGCCCGGTGCTGCACTGACGATCCTCGTGCCGCCGGTGCTGGATGGCGTCGATGCCGAGCGGCTGCGCCTGACCCGCAAGGCCGCATGGCGGATCGTCGCGGGACGGGACACGGCAGATGCTCTTGCCGCGCCGTCCGGTCCGATCCTCGCGGTGCGCCATGCCGAAGGTCAGGACAGCGCGGTGCGATATCTCCGCGCTGCGGCGCAGGCCTGGAGCGACCAGCCCCGCTTTGACGCGAACGCTGGCACCGCGCTGCCGCCGGGTGATCAAGTGCTCGTATGGCTCGTGCCAGGCCGGGTTCCGCAGGCGGTGACCGATTGGGTCAGCGGTGGCGGCACCGCCTTGCTTGGCAATAGCGCCGAGGTGGCCATGCCTGCGGCGAGTGAAGCCCTGTGGCGTGACGACCTGGGCCGCACACTGGTGGAAGGCGCTGTCCTCGACAGGGGGCGATTGCTGCGCTTCACCCAGCCGCTGGTGCCAGCGGAGATGCCTGAACTGCTCGACGCCGATTTCGCCGCCCGTTTGCGCGATCTGGTAACACCTCCAGCATCCCCGCCAGCGCGCGTGACTGCTGCCGTTTTTGCGCCTGCTGATGGCATCGCGCGCTATCCGCTGCCTCCGCGAGAGCTTTCGTCATGGCTCTGCGTCATGATCGCGCTCGTCTTCTTTTCTGAAAGGATGTTGGCGACCCGGCGGCGGAGGTTCGCTGCATGAGCCGCGAACTGCGCTTCGAGAACTGGCTCCGCCCCGCGCGCCGCCGCGCGGCGATCGATGTTGGGCTCGTGTGGCTTCCGTTGGTGCTGGTAATCGCGGCGCTTGGCTGGGCGGTGGGCAGCGCGGGTATGGGCGCTGCGATCCTGTTGATGGGCGGCCTTGCCCTTGGCTGGGCCGCAAGCCGTGTCGCCAGCCGGTTTGACCGGGGCTGGCTGGTGCGGCGCATGAATGCGCGCGAGATCCAGCTTGAGGACAGCGCCGGGCTGCTCTTTGCCGAGGCCGAACTCGGCCCGCTCGAACGCCTGCAGGCTGACCGGATTGCCACCCGGGTCGACGCCATCGATCCCGTGAGCCTTGCGGATGGCTGGTCGCGGCGCGGCATCGCCATCGCGTGGGGCCTTGGTGCGATTGCCTTGGCGGCGATCTTTGTCTGGCAGGTGCAGGAGGCCACCGTTCCGCCGCTCGCAACGCCCGCGCCAAGCGCTGGCGCTGCGCCGGGCGAACCGCGTCTCACCGGCCAACGTGTCAGGATTGTGCCGCCCGCCTATACCGGGCTTGCCCCCCGTTACGCCGAAAGCCTCGACATTCGCGCGCCGATGGGATCGCGGATCGAGTGGACGCTAGCCTTTGCCCCGCAGCCTCCATCCGCCGCGTTGCAACTGGTGGGCGGCCAGCGCCTGCCGCTTGCGCGTGGCGACGAGGGCTGGAGCGGTGCGCTGCGGCTCGACGTGCCATCGCTCTACCGCATCACCGCCGATGGAATGCCGGGAGCAAGTCCCGCGCATCGGCTTGAGCCGATTGCCGACGAGCCGCCGCAAGTGCGGGTGATCGAGCCCGCCTCGGGCCTCGTCATGATGCGGCCCGGCCAGCGCAGCTGGCGCGTAGTGTTCGAGGCGAGCGATGACTATGCGGTTGACCAGCTCGCCCGGCTGACCCTTACCACCGCAATCGGCGAAGGCGAGAATGTCCGCTTTGCCGAGCGCAGTCAGACGATCACCGGCACCGGTGATCGTCGGCGCAGGCGCTTCGTGGTCGATTTTCCGCTGGCGTCCTTCGGGCTGCAGCCGGGTAGCGATCTGATCGCGCAGCTGACCGTTGCCGACACCCGCTCGCCGGGCCCGCAGATGGTCCGCGGCCCGGGGGTGATCTTGCGCTTTCCCGCGCCCGAACCGCCGCAGGCCGAAGGGCTCGATCTGATGGCAAAGCAGCAGATGCCCGCCTATTTCCGCAGCCAGCGTCAGGTCATCATCGATACCGAGGCGCTGATCCGGCAGCGCGGGAACCTGAGCGCAGACGAGTTCATGTTGCGCTCTGACACGATCGGGGTCGACCAGCGGTTGCTGCGCCTGCGCTATGGCCAGTTTGTTGGGATGGAGGCAGAGGAGACGCCCCGGCCACCCATGCCGACATCGGACAAAGAAACGCCGCGCGAAAAGGCCGAGCCGGAGCATTACGATGGCGACGGCCACGATCACGGCGCCGCACCGGAATCCCCCGTCTTTGGCGACCTCGGCAACATCACCGCTGAATATGGCCATGTGCATGACGAGAGCGAAGCGGCGACCCTGCTCGATCCCGATACCCGCGCGCTGCTGAAAAGTGCGCTCGATGCCATGTGGGACGCCGAGCTTAACCTGCGTTCGGGCCGTCCCGACGCGGCGCTGCCGTTCGAGAACAAGGCGCTGGACTATATCAAGCAGGTTCAGCAGGCGACCCGCATCTACCTGCCCAGGATCGGATCAAAGCAGCCGCCAATCGATATGGCGCGGCGCATGAGCGGCAAGCGCGAGGGGATCGTCGGGGGCGGGGCGGTGCTTACCCCCTTTGCCATCGAGGACGCGGTCCCCGCCACGGCATGGCGGGCGCTGGCGGCTCCGGGTGTCATCGATCTTGAGGGGCTGGATCGCTGGGTGCGCGGTAACAGCGCCCGGATCCGTGATCCTTTGGCGGTTCTTGCGGCGATTGATGCGGTGCGCGGGGCACCGGCTTCGCGCGCCGTGCGCGAACGGCTGCGCGGACAGCTCTGGGCGGTGCTGACCCAGCCGCCTGCGCAGGTCCGTCGCCGCAATGATGGCGGTGCACTGGGCCGCCGCTACCTTCAGGGCTTGCGCTGAATGCTCACGCCTGAGACCCTTTCCGCCCTGCTAATCTCTGCGGGCGCGTTGGCGGCGGCTGTCCGGCTGCTGCTACGGCGTCGTGACTGGCGGGCGGGGCTGTTGGCGCTGCTGACCATAGCGAGCGGTCTTGTGCTCTATCTCGCCCTGTTTCCGCCGCGCTTGCCGGTGGGCGGAGAGACACTGCTGGTAGCTTCTGCCGAGACCCCGGCCAGCGCGCGCGCGGGGCCGGGCGAGGTACTGGTCGCGCTGCCCGAAGCGCCGCCGCTCCCCGGCGCTGAACAGGTGCCCGATCTTGCCACAGCGCTCCGCCGTCATGAACAGGTCCAGCGTATCCGCATCTTGGGCCGCGGCCTTACCCAGCGCGACCGCGATGCCGATGCGGGCCTGCCGGCCCAGTTCACCCCCCTGCCGCTCCCGCCCGGTCTGGTTCGGCTCGATCCGCCTGCGGACACACCCTCCGGCGCAGTGTTTGCGTTTGCGGGCGAGGCGGCGGGAATCGATGGCGGGATGGCAGAGCTGCTCGATCCGGCCGGGCGCGTGGTCGATCGTCGGCAAATCGGCGCCGAGGGTGGCTTTACCCTCGGCAGCACGGCGCGTGCGCCGGGCCTGTCCCGGTTCACGCTGCGCCTGCGCGGGCGCGACACAAAGATCGTGTCGGATACGCCGGTGCCGCTGCGCACGCTGGCCGAGCAGCCCTTGCGGGCGCTGCTGATCGGCGCTCCCTCGCCCGAGGCGAAGTATCTGCGGCGGTGGGCGGAGGATTCGGGGATCGAGCTCCAAAGCCGGCTGGATGCAGGCGGCGGTGTCGATCTGGGCGACGCGCAGGTGAGCCTTGACGCGGCGACCTTGGGAGAGCGCGATGTCGTCATCATCGACGACCGCTCGCTGGCTGCACTCGGCAGCGGTTCGCGCGCGGCGCTGGCGCAGGCCGTGGCAGGCGGGCTGGGAGTGGTGGTGCGCATGACTGCCCCTGCCACCTCCGCCGGACGCGAAATCTGGCGTTCTCTCGGGCTGACGGTCAATGAGGCAAGCGAGATTGCACCGGTCGCCCTGCCGCCCCTCGCCGTCGATGCAGATGCGCTTTTGGTGCGTCGCGGACCAGGCTCGGCCGATGTTCCTGCGCAGATCAATACACTCGATGATCCCGCGCCCGATCTGGGCCGCTGGCGCGCGGAAGCGGGGCCGGACTTCGTCGCCGCCGTCACCGACGCCGAGGGCGGGGTGCTGTCTGGCTGGCAGCAGCGTGGCGAGGGGCGGGTGGCGCTGTGGACTGTCGCCAACAGCTTTGCCCTTGTCCTTAACGGCCAGTCGGATCGCTATTACCAGTGGTGGAGCGAGACCGTGAGCGCGGTCACCCGGCCCGAAACCCTGTTCCGGCCCGACCTGCCGCGTCTCATCAAGCCGGGCGAACGGATGGCGATCTGCGGGTTGGCGGGATCGGTCCGGGTCATTGCCCCGGATGCCACCGAAACTGCGCTGCTAATCGACCCTGCGGCCGGCCCCCGCGGGTGCGCAGCCTATTGGCCTGCCCGCGCGGGCGAGCACATGATCGTGCAGACCGGCAAGAATGGCAGTCAGACCTTTGCCTTCGATGTCCTGCCCGCAATGGCGCTGGACGCCATCACTGCGCGCGAGACGGCCGAAGCCACCAGCCGCTGGGCAGCAGCGCAGGCTGCATCCGGCAAGGGCAAGGTGTCCGACCGACGCGGCCCGGCATGGCCTTGGTTCATCGCCTGGCTGCTGCTCAGCAGCGGCTTGTGGTTCGGTGAGCGCCGCTGGCTTGGGCGCCCAATGACTGTCGCCTGATCTGCGGCTGTCACAACAACGCAATTGGGCCACGATCGACCTTTCGTGCATCGGCGCGGTGTTCAGACCAACACCGATAGCGTGCCGATTGACCCGAGGAGAGGCTCCTCGCATAACCAAGGGCAGCCTCGGTTTCTGCTTCGCGCTCAAATCACACTCAATAAGTCAGTCGCCGACGTTTACCGAAAGCTGCCGAAAGACCGAACTTCGACAGTGTCGGTCTTGATCAAGGCTAACACGTTGTTACATAGACCTTTTTAGATGCGCATCACAGCCTCGGAGAATGAGCAAGAGCTGACTCCTGTAGCTAACTTCTCTGGCTGGATATCAAAATCTTTAATCATTCTGTTGCAAGGTGAACGGCAAATCAATCATTATGGTCTTGAGGAGTTGGCGGGATGGGCGTGGTACAGAAGTTGACGCCGGTGAAGGATTCGATCGTCTGGTCGCTCCTGCACCGGTTTTATCAAGAAAAGGGCCCCGAGGCCTGGTCTAAGGAGCTTGTTCCGCAGGGTTCCACCGCCAACTGCTACACCGCTGATGTCTATGCTGCCATTGCTGCGGATTTCCTGCGCGATTGTGCCGCGATGGACGGTGCGCAGCGGCCGATGATCATCGAACTGGGCGGGGGCAGCGGGCGTTTTGCCTGGCAGTTCCTCAACCGGCTCCTGCGCTACCAGTTCAGCAAGGATGAAAGCGTCCCCGAGTTCACCTACATGCTCACCGATGCGGCCGAGCGCAATGTGCACAACTGGCAATCCAAGCGGCGATTTCGCTCGCTGATCGACGACGGAAAGCTGCAATTCGGTCAGTTGCTGGTCGAGGCCGAGCCGGTGATCAAAACTGCTGGCGGGGACACCATCACCCCGGCTGATCTGGCCGGCCGTCCGGTGATCATCATCGCCAACTATCTGTTCGACTGCATACCATCGGACATGTTCCGAATTCGGGATCACGAGATCCGCCGCGTACTGGTTGGCATCGAATCCGAAACCGAAGGCTTTCTTGACCAGCCGCTTACCGGCTTTGAGGGATTGTCCGAAACCTTTGCCACACGCAAGCTTGACGGCGATCCGACCGGGCATCCGGCGATCGATGCGATCCTGCAGAAGTATGCCGAGCGCGAGGGCGATTTCTATGTCACCGTGCCGGAAGAAAGCTTCCGCTTCCTTGAAAGCTTTTCCAACCGCCGCGCGCCGATGATGCTGCTGGCGGGCGATCTGGCCTATTCCGACCCGAATGATTTCGATCTGGAAAGCCCGTTCATTTTCGACAGCTATTTCGCCCACTATACCAATTTCGACATGTTCGCCGAACTGTTCCGGTCCAAGGCGGGCAAGGTCGCATTCGAGCGGCTCAAGGACCGCGACTTTTCGTGCGGCGCCTTTATCATGCCGGGCGACGGATCGACGATGGACAACCTGCCGATGACCTACAAGTCGGCGCAGGACAAGCTCAAGGAATTCAACCCCTACGACGCCCATGAATTGTGCGATCTGATCAAGGATACAGTCGAGGAAGCGAGCTTCCGGCAAATCTTTGCCTGGGTGCGGTTTGCCAAGTTCGATCCCTCGGTGGCCCAGGCCTGCCTTCCGATGGTCTTCACGCAACTGCAGCAAGGCCATCAGGACCCCGATCGGCAGCAATTGTTCCAGATCTATATGGAGTCCTATCGCTCGTTCTTCCCCGACGGCGGCGATGTCAGCTTCGATGTGGCACTGGCCCAGATGCTGCTGGCGATCCAGTATAATGAGGAAGCGCTGGAACTCATTGAGTCCTCACTGGAGGAATTCGGGCCCAAGGCCACGCGCCTTTATGTCAAGGCGTTGATCCTCCTGCGCCTGAAGCGAAAGGGGCAGGCGCGCAAGGCGCTGGAGCAGGCGCTGGCGATGGAGCCCGATTTCGGGCCCGGCATCCGCCTGATGGCCGAACATTTCGCCAAGGCTCCGGCCGAGGTGGCTGTCGCCGAGGCACCCGCGACGCCTTACGAACATCTGCGGGTCGACTACACCGATGTCGACGTGCGCACCAAGGCGCGGGACATTTTCGCCAGATCGGGCGTGGTGCTGATCGACAACCTCATCCAGCCCGGCCTGCTCGAAGAGCTCCGCGTGGCCTACAAGGAAGCGGTCGAGAACTGGCAGAATGCCGGCCTGGGCAAGCCCAACAACGTCGGTGACAAGCGCTTCACCGTGCCGATCCGGATGCAGGCACCGTTCAACAATCCCGCCTTGTTTGCCAATCCGGTCATCATGGATCTCCTGACAACGGCGATGGGCGACAAGCCTATCCTCAATGCCTTCGGCGCGGTTGTGACCCGCAAGAACGCGCGGATGCAGCACGTCCACCGCGAACACCCGCTGCTTTTTGCCGAAGATGCCGTCAATGTGGTCCTGCCGACCTAT
>RDXA01000366.1 GCA_004292705.1 Sphingomonadales bacterium
GCCGGGATCACCCGCGCCGCGACCGCCACTGCGCCGACCGGATCGATCTTCGGCGGCCAAGGCGCGATCATCGATCTGGATGGCGATGCCCAACCGGTGGTGCAGGCGCGCGCGTTCCAGATGGTCGATCTGGGCGAGAACGGCGCGCGGCTGGCGGGCGGCAGCCGTCCGGCGGCGCACATGCTGCTGCGCAGCGCCCTGCGCGAAGCTCAGGCGTTGGTGGGCAAGACCGGCACCCCCCAGACCACCGAGATCGTGAAGGATGATGAAGTGCTCCTCAGCCGCTTCGATGCCGAAGCACTGGTCCCGGTGGTGACGGGGGCGCAGAAGCTCTATGTCAGGGTCGAACGCGCGGCCGATATCCGCGCTGTCCTGGCGCTGAAGGCGGATTATCCCAAGCTCGATCTGGTGCTGGTCGGCGTGACCGAGGGTTGGCTGGTGGCCAACGACATCGCCGCTGCCGGGGTGCCGGTGATCGCCAATGGCCTTAACGATCTGCCAGACAGCTTTGAACAGCTCGGCGCCACCCAAAGCAATGCCGGACGCCTCGCGCAGGCCGGGGTCAAGGTTGCCCTCAATGCCGCCACCCTGCAAGACCCGCGCCGCTTGCAGCAGGTGGCGGGCAATCTTGTCGCGCTGAACCGGATGCCGGGCGCAGCGGGTATGGCGTGGGGCAAGGCCTTCGCCGCGATCAGTTCTGTCCCGGCCGAGATCAGCGGCATGGGCGGCAAGGCCGGGGTGCTCACCCCGGGCGCGCTGGGCGATGTGGTGATGTGGACCGATGATCCGCTTGAGGTCGGGAGCGTGCCGACCCGCGTGTTCATCAGCGGGGTCGAGCAGGCCCTCACCAATCACCAGACCCGCTTGCGTGATCGGTATATCGATCTTGACGAAAGCGATCGGCCCAAGGCCTACGATTGGTGATGCGCCTTGGGCCGAAGCCCCTTGCCGCAGTCCATGCCGCAGTCCTTGGCGGATCGCTTTTGCTGGCCCTGCAACCTGCGCAGGCGCAGGACGGGCCGGGCGATGCCAAGGCCGAGAGCGATGCACAGAGCTCCGCGTGGCACGCACGACAGCAGGCCTATCTGCTGGGCCTGACTGCCGAGGACGGCTGGCACTTCATCGATGGCGGGGTGCGCTGGCGATGGATCAGGTATCTCGCCTCGGACCGGAAGCCTGATGTCGCCGATGTCGTCACCGTTCATTACGAAGGGCGCCTGCTCGACGGGACAGTGTTCGACAGCTCCTATGCGCGCGGGCAACCCGCCACTTTTCCGCTCGCCCGGCTGGTCAAGGGCTGGCAGCTCGCCATCCCGCAGATGGGTGTGGGCGAGACCATCGAAATCGCAATCCCCGCAGATCTCGCCTATGGCCCGACCGGGCGCGGGCCGATCCCCCCTAATGCGACGCTGGTATTCAAGGTGGAATTGATCGGTATCGGCAGCTAGGTTCGGCGCGGCCTCGAGGGAGGGGGCGGGAATGAACGCAGCTTTGTGGAACCTGATCGCGGCGAATATCGCGTTCGTTGGCAGCCATTTCATTATGTCGCACCCCTTGCGTGGCCCCATGGTCAAGGCGCTGGGCGCGGGCGGGTTTCAGGGCGCTTACACAATTGTAAGCTTCGCAACGCTGGCTTGGGTCTATTTCGCGTTCATCGCGGCCCCATCGGCCGACTTGCCGGGTTCGGGCCAGGCGGGGTGGATCATTGCCACCATCCTGACGTTGCCGGCCATGATCCTGCTGGCGGGTTCCTTCGTCGGCAACCCCGCTCTGCCGACCCCGATGGCCGAAGCCCAAACCCGCGCCGAGCCGCAGGGCGCGCTGCGCGTTACCCGCCACCCGATGATGTGGGGCATCGGCCTGTGGGCGATTTCGCACATGGTGCTGTTCTGGAGCACCCGGACGATGGTGACAGCGCTGGCGATGGGCGTGCTCGCGCTGGTCGGTGCCAAGTTTCAGGACGCCAAGAAGGAAGCGTTGATGGGCGCGGCCTGGGCGGAATGGGAGAGCAAGACGAGTTACTGGCCGCGCTGGGGCAAGCTCTTCAGCGTCGGTGCGGTGCCGCTCATTGCAGGCACTGTCCTGTGGCTGGCAGGTAGCTGGCTCCACCTCTGGCGCGCCGGGATCCCCGCTGGGGTGTGGCAGTGGCTGGGGTGATTATTCGCCCGTAAAGATGGCAGCGCGCTTTTCGATCAGCGCGGCGACCCCTTCGGCATGGTCGGCGGTGGTGTGCATCATCGCCTGGGTGTTGGCGGCGAGTTCCAGCGCGGTGTCGTAGCTGGTTTGCTGGCCCTGCCGCAGCAGGTTCTTGGTGTGGCGCAGCGAATGGGGCGGGAGGAGGGCGATCTTCGCGGCGAGCGCGCGGGCTTCGTCCATCAGCGCCTCGGGCGCGACCACCCGGCTGACGAGGCCCCACTCCTTCGCCGTCGCCGCGTCGATCACGTCGCCGGTGTAGAACAGCTCCGCCGCGCGGCTCATGCCGATCACGCGCGGCAGGATCCAGGTGCCGCCGTCCCCGGGGATGATCCCCAGCTTGAGGAACGTCACCCCGAACTTCGCAGCTTCGCTGGCGATGCGGATGTCGGCGAGGCAGGCGACATCGCAGCCGAGGCCGATGGCGGGGCCGTTCACTGCCGCGATCACCGGCACGCGCAACCCATAAAGCGCGCGCAGCATCTGGTGGATATTGTCGCGGTAGCCATCGGAAATCGCGGGCGTGGTGCCGCCGAAGGTGCCGGTCTTGTCGCGCATGGCCTTGATGTCGCCGCCGGCGCTGAAGGCCCGCCCGGCGCCGGTGAGGATCACCACCCGGCACTCCATATCGCGGTTGATCGCATTGGCGACCTGCACGAATTCGTCTCCGTCACGCGGCGCGCCGAGCGGGTTCATGGTCTCGGCCCGGTCGAGTGTGAGGATGGTGACGGGGCCTTCTTTGGCAATCTGGATCAGGGACATGGGGCTAGCTTTGCGCCTTTGCGACAGATAATTCAGCTTGCGTATAGGGCGCAGGGTTAAAGGGCAAGAATCGCAGAAGACGGGGGCGTGCAATCGTGTGACCGGCGGTCAGAAAGGAATGCCATGCCAAGCCTAGCGCTGCTTGCGACCTCGCCCCCGCTACTGAATGCCGTGCTGGCAGTGGTCGTTGCCGCACCATCCCCGCCTCCGCCAATGTCTCATGCGGTTCCGGTTGGCTGGAGCCTTGCCGCGGTGCAGGAAGCCCCGCCTCCGCCCCCTGAGGATGAGGAGCAACCAGACAATGAAATCGTCGTCGAGGGCGAAGTCGGCCCGCCCAAAAGTGATCCGATGGAGCGGCTGAACGAGGACAGCTACCGGATCACCCAGGCAGTCGACCGCGCGCTGGTGGAACCCGTCGCCTATGCCTATCGTGACGGTCTGCCCGAGCCGGTGCGCGACGGCTTGGGCAATGTCGTCAGGAACCTCGGCGAACCGAGCAATGCATTGAATTTTCTTCTGCAAGGCAAGGTCGGCAAGGCGCTGGAGACGCTGGGGCGAATGGCGATCAACACCACCGTGGGGGTCGGCGGATTGTTTGATGTCGCGGGCAAATCGAAGATCAACCTGCCATATCGACGCAACGGCTTTGCCAACACGCTGGGGTTCTACGGCGTTGGGCCGGGGCCTTATCTCTACTTGCCGGTTACGGGCGCGACGACGGTGCGCGATCTGATCGGGAGTACGCTCGACCAACTCCTGCTGCCGGTGGCGGTGGGGCGGCCCTTCAGCCGTCCAGCCTATGCGGCGACCTATTTCGTGGTCAACGGCCTGGACCAGCGGCTGGAATTCGACGAGGAGATCGCCAGCATCCGCCAGTCCGACGATCCGTACCGTCTGCGCCGCGAAACCTACCTCGCCCACCGCCGCCGCGACATCGCCGCGCTGAAGGGCGAGCCGTTGTCGGACGAGGATAGTCGCTGGCTCAACGAGCTGGAGAAACTGAAACAGGCCCCGGCTCCAGCTGGGCGCCCGGCACCCGTGGAAGCTCCCGAAAATCCCGAAAGTCTGCTGATCACCAAGCCGCGTTAGGGCTCGCAGCCCATCACCGACCAGACTGAGTCATCCCCCGCGCCATCGCGGCGTCATCTTTGATCGCAAGGCGATTTGCCCGCATTTTCAGAGCGGCAGCGGCTGGATTACGCCCGCACTTCCTCGCCTGTCTCGATCCCGGTGCTGTTGTGCTTCAAGGCCTTCAGCACTGTGTCGACGATCTGCGGGGCGTTGAGGCCGGCCTCGTCATATTGCTTCATCGGATCGTCGTGATCGATGAAGGTATCAGGCAGGCGCAGCGTGCGAACTTTCAACCCGGCATCGGTGAGTCCTGTGTCGCTGGCGAAGGTCAGAACATGTGCGCCGAGGCCGCCGATCGCGCCTTCCTCGACCGTAACGATCACTTCATGGGTGCGCATCAACCGGGCGATCAGCTCCTCGTCGAGGGGCTTGGCAAAGCGCAGGTCGGCAACCGTGGTGGAGAGGCCCTTGGCCTCAAGTGTGTCGGCGGCCTTCAAGGCCTCGGTCAGGCGAGCGCCGAGCGAGAGAATCGCGACCTTTGTGCCTTCACGCACCAAGCGGCCCTTGCCGATTTCGAGCTTCACCGGAACCTCTGGCAGCGGGACCCCGGTGCCATTGCCGCGCGGGTAGCGGAAGGCGATGGGCCCCGCGTCATATTCTGCCGCGGTGTAGGTCATGTGGACCAGCTCGGCTTCGTCAGCGGCGGCCATCACCACCATGTTGGGCAGGGTCGCGAGATAGGTGATGTCGAAGCTCCCCGCATGGGTCGCCCCGTCCGCGCCGACCAGGCCTGCGCGGTCGATGGCGAAGCGCACGGGCAGGTTCTGGATGCAAACATCGTGCACCACCTGATCGTAAGCCCGCTGGAGGAAGGTGGAATAGATCGCAGCAAACGGACGCATCCCTTCCGCCGCGAGGCCCGCAGCGAAGGTCACCGCGTGCTGTTCGGCAATGCCGACATCGAAGGTGCGGGTGGGGTGCGCCTTGGCGAACTTGTCCACCCCGGTGCCCGAAGGCATGGCGGCGGTGATCGCGCAGATGCGGTCATCTGTCTCGGCGAGCTTCGCCAGCGTCAGGCCGAAGACGTCCTGATAGGCCGGGGCACTCGGCGCGCTCTTGGCCTTTTCGCCGGTGACGACGTTGAACTTGGGCACGCCATGATACTTGTCGGCGCTGTTTTCGGCCGGGGCATAGCCCTTGCCCTTTTCGGTGACGACATGGATCAGCACAGGGCCTTCGCTGGTATCGCGCACATTCTCGAGCACAGGCAGCAGGTGATCGAGATTATGCCCGTCAATCGGGCCGACATAGTAGAAGCCCAGTTCTTCGAACAACGTCCCGCCGGTCACCATGCCGCGGGTGAATTCCTCCGCCTTGCCGAGGGTGTCGTGCATCCGACGGCTCATCTTCTGGATCACCCGGCTGGCAAGGCTGCGGATGCCGAGATACTCGCTCGAAGACACCATCCGCGCCAGATAGGCCGACAGGCCGCCGACGGGCGGTGCGATCGACATGTCGTTATCGTTGAGGATAACGATCAGCCGGTTCCCCGCCTGTGCAGCGTTGTTCATCGCCTCATAGGCCATGCCAGCGCTCATCGAACCATCGCCGATCACCGCGATGCCGCGCCCCGGACGCCCGCGCAGCTTGTTGGCGATGGCAAAGCCCAGCGCCGCAGAAATCGAGGTGGACGAGTGCGCTGCACCGAAGGGATCGTATTCGCTCTCGGACCGCTTGGTGAAGCCGCTTAGGCCCCCGCCCTGCCGCAAGGTGCGAATCCGGTCACGCCGGCCGGTGATGATCTTGTGCGGATAGCACTGGTGGCCGACGTCCCAGACCAGCTTGTCGTCGGGCGTGTTGAACACATAGTGGATTGCGACCGTCAGCTCGACCACGCCAAGGCCTGAGCCCAGATGCCCGCCCGACACGCTGACCGCGTCGATCATTTCGGCGCGGAGTTCGTCAGCGAGTTGACGGAGCTGTTCAGGCTTGAGGCGGCGCAGGTCGTCAGGCGTGTTGACCAGATCGAGAAGCGGCGTGTGCGGCGGTTGATTCATAACCTTAAGCCTTACACACGGAAATCAGGCCTGTCGATGTAGGGTTGAGCCAGATCAAATCGCCACCCGTCAAGCACAGCCTTTGCATAGTCCTCTGATCTCGAGCACCGGACGCTCCGCCTTGAAGCTCCGTGCTGTGGCGATGGCGCGGACGGCGCGGCTGACCTCTTCGTCATCGACATGGGCTGCTTCACCGCATTCGTCGCAGACAAGGAAAATGCAGTCATGTGCGCAGCCCGGATGGGTGTTGGCGAGATAGGCATTGGCGCTTTCAACCCGCATGGCGAGGTTGTTCGCCACGAACACATCGAGGATGCGGTAGACAGAGTTGGGCGCGACCCGCTTGCCGCGTGCCGCAGAAAGATTGTCGGCTATGTCATAGGCAGAGACCGGGCGCTCATGCCGGGCGAGTTCGGCAAACACCGCCTCGCGCATCGAAGTCCATTGCTCGCCCGCTGCGACCAGCGCGCGCGCCGCCTCCGCCACGAGGGCCGGTGAGTTCGTGATGCTGGTGTGCGTGCTGTCCCATATCTTCCGATATAATGATATGGTGCGGCTTGCGCCAGTTATCTGGCCGATCCCCGTTCGTTCACAGCCTGTCGACCGGGCATCAAGCCCTAGCCCGCGTCCTTCAGGAAGCTCGCGCGGTACAGGCCCGGGAACATCTTTTTCAGCGCGGCCACCTTGGGCGCGTCCCAGCGGACGATGTAGCCGTGGCGCGGGTTGTTGGCCATGAAGTCCTGGTGATAGCCCTCGGCCGGGTAGAAGGCCTTGTAGGCTTCGATCTTCGTCGCGATCGGCTTCGACCACAGGCCCGCCTTGCCGAGCTGGGCAATATAGGCCTTGGCGACCGCAGCCTGTTCGGCATTCATCGGCACAATCGCGCTGCGGTAATGTGCGCCGACATCCGGGCCCTGGCGATTCTTGAGCGTCGGGTCGGCAACCACCGAGAAAAAGACCTGCAAGAGCTGATCGTAACGAACCACTGCCGAGTCATAGGTGATCTTCACAGACTCCGCGTGGTTGGTGACACCCGATACGACGACATCATATTTCGCGCCCGCCGCAGTGCCGCCGTGAAAGCCGGAGACGGCGGAAGTGACGCCCTTGACGTGGCTGAACACGCCCTCGACCCCCCAGAAGCATCCGCCTGCGAAGACGGCAGTCTTGAGGCCCTTGGTCTCCTTGGCGATGCGGGTGGCGGCAGGGGCGTCGACAGGCTCTTCGGCTGCGGTCGCGGGGCCCGCGCAGGCACCGAGCGCCAGCGAACCGGCGGCGATGATGACAGCAATCTTGTGCATGGGATCAGCCTTTGACAGGCGCGATCACGAAGTCCGCCGAAGGGGCCGGAGGCTGGGGAAGCTCGGCGGCCTGTGCGGGTGTGGCCACCGCAGCGCTCCAGCTTTCCGCGTTCGCACCGACAATCAGCACCGCTCCGAGGACGAAGCCGATACCGAAATTGCGCAGCAGGTCAGAGGCAAGGAGACGCATGAGAGGCTCGTGATTCGCGTGGATTTCCGCGTATTCCTTGCCCGCTGCCGAATTGCGGCGGGATGAACATGGCGGTCAGGCCAGATTAGGTTACGGCCTCATGATGGTTACGAAGTGGCTGAGGAAAAGTTGCGCATGCGGCCCACTCGGGCCGAGCCGTGTGAGGGGTGCGACGGGACGCGGCGCATTGGGCAGAACCCTTTCGAGGATCAGTGCCGGAAATGCCGCATGCCGGTGAACACCATGGCGAGGCCCGCCTCATCCGCTGCCGCGATCACTTCGTCATCACGGATCGAGCCGCCCGGCTGGATCACCGCAGTGGCCCCGGCTTCCGCGGCGGCCAGCAGCCCGTCGGCGAAGGGAAAGAAGGCGTCCGAAGCCACCGCACTGCCGACGGTGCGGGGCGTGGCCCAGCCATAGGTCTCGGCGGCTTCGTGCGCCTTGATCGCGGCGATACGGGCCGAATCGCGGCGGTTCATCTGGCCTGCGCCGATGCCGGCGGTGGCGCCATCCTTGGCATAGACGATGGCGTTGGACTTGACGTGGCGCGCGACGGTCCAGGCGAACAGGCAGTCCTTCAACTCTTGCTCGGTCGGCGCACGCTTGGTGACGACCTTGAGATCATCGGCGGTAATCGCGCCGTTGTCGCGCGATTGGATGAGCACTCCGCCGGCGATGGTCTTGAGCGCAAGCCCGCCCCGGCGCGGGTTGGGAAGCTGGCCGCACTCCAGCAGGCGCAAGTTTTTCTTTTTCGCAAAGATTTCCCTGGCTTCGGCAGAGACAGAAGGCGCGATCACCACCTCGGTGAAGATCGCGGAAATGGCTTCGGCAGTCGCGGCGTCGAGTTCTGTGTTGACCGCGACGATCCCACCGAAGGCCGACACGCTATCGCAAGCCAGCGCTGCTTCCCATGCTGCCAACAGCGATCCGCCTTGCGCCACGCCGCATGGATTGGCGTGCTTGACGATCACGACGGCAGGCTCTTGCCCGGCGAATTCGGCGGCGAGTTCGAGCGCGGCATCGGCATCGTTGAGGTTGTTGTAGCTCAGTTCCTTGCCCTGCAGCTGGATCGCTTGCGGAACGCCTGCGGTACCCGCCACCTGCGGGACATAGATCGCCGCCGACTGGTGCGGGTTCTCGCCATAACGCAGCGTGTCGGCGCGCTTGAAGGCGAGAGGGAGCGTCTCGGGAAACAGCGTTGGCTCGTCGCTCGCGGCGGGCGAGAAGGCAAACCAGCTGGCGATCGCCGAATCATAGGCCGCCGTGCGGGCATAGGCCTTGCCCGCCATGCGGGTGCGAAATGCCTGCGTGGTCGCGCCGTCATTGGCGTCCATCTCGTCGATCAGCGTCGCATAATCGGCCGGGTCGGTGAGGATCGTCACAAAGCCATGGTTCTTAGCGGCGGAGCGCACCATCGAAGGCCCGCCGATGTCGATATTCTCGATGATTTCCGCCCGGTCTGCCCCTTTGGCAACCGTCGCCTCGAACGGATAGAGGTTGACCACGACCAGATCGATTGCGCCGATCCCGTGGGCCTCCATCGCGGCAACGTGTTCGGGGTTGTCGCGCAGCGCCAGCAGGCCGCCGTGGACGGCGGGGTGCAGGGTCTTCACCCGCCCGTCCATCATCTCGGGAAAGCCGGTGAGGTCGGAGACGTCCTTCACGTCCAGCCCCGCATCGCGCAAGGCCTTGGCGGTGCCGCCGGTGCTGACCAGTTCCACGCCCCGCGCGGCGAGGGCAGCGCCCAGTTCAGCCAAACCGCTCTTGTCGGACACTGACAGCAGCGCCCGCCGGATCGCACCTTCACTCATGGCTGAAACTTACCCCGTTTTCCTCAGCAGCCAGGAGAATTGCCCCCCGCTGCGCAATGCCAGTCCTTCGATCACCAGCTGCTCGGTGGCGTGGGGGCGGCCATCGCCGTCGACCCACAGGCTGTCCTCGGCAGAAAGGGTGATCTCGCCGGCGCCCGCCCTATCGCCGCGCAGGCGGAATTGCCAGAGCCGACCGTCAGGCAGCAGCAGGCTCGCTCCGCGCTTGTCGCCCGAAAGCTGCACTTCGACCCCGCGCCCGAGATGGAAGCGGATCGCAAAGCCGATCTTGCCGCGCTTGCCGTTCTTGGCCGAGGGGATCAGGATGTCCTCGCCCGCGAGTTCCGTGCCGTCGCTGCTCAGCGTCAGAATGCGGCGGTGGGCGAGGCCAAAGCGGCTGGCATAGCCGTTATGCGCTGCCTCGATCCGGGTGGCTTCGCGGCTCTTGCCTGCCACAATGCGGCGCTCGACCTCGACCGTCTCGACCCCCTTGCCGAGCTGACCGTGGAGCAAGACCGCGGTGGAATTGGCATTGTCGAGCACCAGCGTTGAGAAGGCGGCGGTGGCACGCAACCCTTGCCCGATCCGCGCCGGCACTTGCCCACCGGCGAGCGCCGCGCCGCCGCAGTTCACGATGATCCGCTGCGGGCCGTCCGATAGCTCGAAGGCCAGGGTCGAGGCGCAGCCGGTACGGGCGTGGCGCGCAGGCGGCGGTGGGGCGGTGTCGAATTGCAGCAGCGTCTCGCCCGCTTTGATCCGCTGGTAGCCCCAGCCTGCTGCGGCGGCGAGCGGGCGCGTGCGCACACCGCTCGCTTCGATCACGGCGTTGACCCTGTCGGCTGGGACAGCCCCTTGGCCTTGCCAGCTCCCCAGCGCTCCGTCCCCATGGCGCAGCGCCAGCAACGGCGGGACGAGCAGTTCACGCATAACGCCGAGCGCCGGGGGCGGTGCGATCTTTACCGCATCATAGCAAGCGATGAGGTCGGTCAGCAGCCGGATCGCGTCCAGCTGCGCGGCAGGACAGCGTGACAGCCCGCCGCCGTCTTCGCCGACCATGTCGCCAAGCGCCTTGACCAGCCCCGCCTCGCCAAACAGACGGCGGGGCCGGCCATGCGGGAGCAGCAGGCCCGCTGCAACGACGCCCGCCCAGGCCGCGACCGCGGCAAACCCGGCACCCTCACGCCCTGCGCGCTTATCCAGCCAATCAGCGGTTTCGCCGATGGCCGCGAGCAGGCGCGACTTCAAGGCCTTGTCATTGCCCCCGAGCATCAGCGGGGCGTGGACCAGCCAGGCGACCAGCCGCAATCCTGTCAATTCCGCTTCCCATGCAGGCCCCTTGCCGGGAATGGTGTGGGCATGGAGCCATTGGGTCGCGATCCGCTCCGCGACGGCTGCCCCCTCGGCGCGAGTAGCGCTGGCAGCGAGATCGGCGAGCCAGCCGAAGGAATGGATCACCCGCTCCACTCCAGGCGCATGATGCGCAGCAGGGGCGAAATCGAAGGTCGCGATCGGCATGCGGACGCCGTGGATCAGGAAGTGTCCGGCGCGCAGGGCCGTGCCCGCAGCACGGTCACCGCGATTGGGGCTTTCGACTGTCGCCAGCACTCTCAGCGCCTGTGGGCGGCGGAACGGGGCAGCGATGGCGTGACCGGGAACCCCGAGACGATAGGCGAGCCGGATCAGCGCCTCGCCGGGACCCGATTTGACGGTGATGACATCGGACAGGGCGAGCGCGCGCGAAGTCTCCTGCGGGGGTGGCGGCGTCGGTGCGGCGGTGCCCTGCTCTTCGCCGCCGCCGAGTGGCAGCACTGGCGCATCGACCATACGCTCTACCAGCGCATCGGCGCGGGCCGCAGCGGGGGTGCGCAGCAGCGTCGCCATCACCGGGCACCCTTCAGCGCGAGAATATTGTCGGCGTAGTGTTCCGCCCCACCCTTGAAAGTCGCCGAGCCTGCGACCAGCACGTCAGCTCCGGCTTCGACACACAAGCGCGCTGTCTCGGCATTGACCCCGCCATCGACTTCGAGGTGGATCGCCCGGCCTGAACGCGTGATCATTGAACGGATGCGGGCGATCTTGTCGAGCTGCGAGAGGATGAAGCTCTGCCCGCCGAAGCCGGGGTTGACGCTCATCACGAGGATCAGGTCGGCCAGGTCCATCAGGTTGTCGAGCACCTCGACCGGCGTGCCGGGGTTGATCACCACGCCCGCCTGCTTGCCCAGCGCCCTGATGGCTTGCAGCGTGCGGTGGATGTGCGGCCCTGCCTCCGGATGGACGGTGATGATATCTGCGCCAGCCTCGGCGAAAGCTTCAAGATAGGGGTCGACCGGGGCGATCATCAGGTGGACGTCAAAAGGCTTGGCCGAATGCGGGCGCAGCGCCTTGATGACGTCAGGGCCGATAGTGATATTGGGCACGAAATGCCCGTCCATCACGTCGATGTGAATCCAGTCCGCCCCGGCGGCGTCCACGGCGCGCACCTCTTCGCCCAGCCGCGCAAAATCGGCCGAGAGAATTGAAGGGGAGATCAAGGGGGCAGGCATGGCTCTGACGGACGGCCCTTCTCTGACGCTGTACCGGCCATACGGGAGCGGTGAATCCGGGGACAAGGTGGCCTGACGGCTTTTCCACCGCGACACCGAGGCAAAAGTCATGATTTCGGCAGATTAAGCAGCAATTCAGGCGCGGCACGTCATTGCGTAGGCCAAGTCCCGACGGCCTGCGACGCCCCTTGCTTGCGCGCCCGCCCCGCCCCTCTTAACCTATGAGATGCCCATGACCGGTTTTCCGCCCCTGTTTCGCCTGTCCCGCTTGGCTTCCCTTGCGGCAGCGGGCCTCATGCTGGCAGGCACCGCTACAGCCCCGCTGGCGGCGCAGGGCTATACCTATGCCCGCACCATGACCAATGACCTTGGCCAGTGCGCGGCAGCCAAGGGCCCGGCGGTGCGGATCGTGGTGAACGGGCTCAAGTCCTCGGACGGCCTTCTGTTCGTGCGCGCTTACCCCGCCAACAGCCGCGATTGGTTGAAGAGCAAGCGTTACGTCATGCGCGTTGACGCCAAACCCCAGGGTGGAAGCACGACGGTCTGCGTTCCCCTGCCGGCTGAGGGCGATTACGCAATCGCGGTTCATCATGACATCAACGGCAACCGCAAGACCGATCTGTCGGACGGCGCGGGGATGTCGAACAATCCGGGGATCAAGAAGGTTCTCGGCTTCATCCCGCGCCCGCCCACGGTCGACAAGACGCGCTTCACCGCGAGCGGGGGCGTCAGCCGGATGTCGATCAACCTCCAGTATATGTGAGGCGCTAGCCGGACGCGCGCTGGCGGCGGCGGTGCGCGCGCAAGTCTAGCAACACCCGCGGCGCCGCCAGCAGCGGGAAGCGTTCGCGGAAAGGTGTAACCTTGACCGGCATGCCCGTGTGCCGCTCGATCTTCCAGGCGGCATAGCGCGCTGCGCCCTCGAAGGTGGTGCTGGCCTTGACCAGACGCAGCAGATTGAGCGGTTTGCCGAGGCGACGGCGGCGCTTCCACCAGCCGAGGATACGTTGGCGCTCGGCCGGCCCAAGGCGGGGAGAGAGGATCGCGCCCTGCTGGCCTGAGGGGATTCCTGCCGCTTCCAGCGCCAGAGGCAGGAGCCCCGCGAAATGATCGGCATTGACGCTGAGGATATCATCCTCGCGCCCGCGCTTTTCGACACGGAATTCGGCGCGGTAGGTGGCGCGGAACAGCGCGCGCCAGTAATCGTCTGCCGTGCCGCTGGCAGGGCCGAGTGCGGCCGCGAGGCGCGCTCCGGTGGCCGCGGCGGCAGTGATCGCGTCGATGACGTCGGCGCGGGCGGCATCGTCCTCGGCCCAGATCAACGCGCTCGGCTGGACAAAGCGCGCCCAGATGGTGGTGTCCGCCAGCGTCCCGCTCGCCGCGCGGGCAAAGGTGACGAGGCGCATCGTGGCCACCTTGGCGCGCAGGGTCACGCCGTCATGCAGCCGCTCGTGATAGCTCACGCGGGGCCAGATCGCGCTTTCGTTTGTGCCGGGCAGGAGCACGTAGAAATCCAGCACACCCTCAAGCGAGCCGGTGCGCAGGTTCGATCCGTAGAACAGCACCGCCCGCGCGCCCGCCGTTTCAGCCAGCGCCCGGGCGAAGGCGGCAACGGCCGGATCGGCAGGGGTTGCGAGCCGCGCTGCGATCCGTTCGGCCAGCGCCGACGGGTCGGCACTCATGGTGCGACGAAGGCGAGCTCCGGCCCCTGCTCGATCCGGTATTTGCCGGCCGGGAAGGCCTCGCCATCGAGGATGAACTGATCATCAATCGAAAGGGTGAACTGGCTTGCGGCGAGCTGATGGATGCCACGCTGGCGCAGCGAGCCCTTGATCTTGCCAAGCAGAACCAGCGGGATCAGTGCCGTGGTCCGGCGCGAGATTTGGTCAATGGCGACAAGCTTGAGCCCGTTCTTGAGCGGGCCGAAGGGCCTGATTCCGGCCGGAAGCCGTTCAAGCGTCGAGGCGAACAGCAGTTGGCGCATCGCCCGGTCGCCATGGCCGCTGTGAGCCATAGGTGCGTCAGCGGTGCCGAGCCCGATGCGCATCCGCGCGCCTTTGCGCCAGGCATTGCTGCGCCCGGCGAACAGCGATTGCAGCAGCGCCCAAAGGCCCGTTACGGCAACGACCATGCTGTCGAAAGCGCCCAGCCTGTGCGCGCTCTGGCCAGCCTGTGTCGCTTTGGTGAATGCTCCTGCGCCGAGAATGAAACCCGCAACGCGCGAGACTGTGCCGGGTGTGCCGTCTTCCCTCATCGCCGAAACGGCCATCGGGCGACGATAAACGCGCCTGCCGTGATCGAGCGCTTCGATCGCGTCTTGCAGACTCCATTCATCGGGCACGCCGAGATCGACGGTGAGCGCGTTGGTCTTGCCCTTGGGGAGCACTGCAATTGCGGGCCAGTTGTCCCCGAAGATGGCCTGACCGCACGTCAGCACGTCGCGGACCGTGCCATCACCGCCGTTGATGACCAGCAGGTCGATACCCCTCTCGGCAAAGTCGGCCAGAGCCACAGGCAGCTGCGCGCGGGCGCGCGGCTGTGCGATATGGACATGGGGGCACAAGCCACAGTCGAAATCAGCGCCGAGATTGCGATGGCTGCGCGGATTGTAGATCACGCCAACGGTGGGCGCCTGCCCTGCATCGCGCACGTGGCGCACGCGGGCGCGCACTTTCGCGACGGGCTCTACCCGCGGGATCTGGGCAAATTCGTAGATCGGCGTTGCCATGTCGGTCCTATACCTGTCGGAAAAGTAACTTTCTACTGCAATCCTGACTCTGAACTGTAACAGAACAGGAGGCCGCAAATCGGCAATCCTTGGCGGAAAACAAGGGCGCACTCGGCAGAACCCGGTCTGCGTGCGACGAATGTCTTTCATCGAAATGCCATATTGCCGCGCGGTGCGGCCACTGGGCGAAGCTAGTCGCCGCCTTCCAATGTCCGGATGGTGAACTGGCTCACCAATCGCTGCACCCCGGGGAGCGCGGAAAGGATCTCGCGGTGGATACGCTCGTAACTCTCGTCATCGCGCACCAAAACCTTGATAAGATAGTCCGAAGGCCCGCTCATAAGATAGGCTTCGGCCACCTGCTCGGTGCGTGCGAGCGCTTCCTCGAAGCCGAGCATGGTCGCCTGGCGCTGGTCGGTCAGGGTGACCTGCACGAACACCGTCGAAGGATTGCCCCGCGCCGCCCTTGAAAGCCGCGCGCGGTAGCCGAGGATCGCACCGCTCTCCTCCAGCGCCTTCACGCGCCGGTGCGCGGCCGACGGCGATAGGCCGACCTGCTCGCCCAGCTGTTCGCCGGTCAGCCGCGAGTCCTGTCCCAGCAGTTCAAGAATTTTCCGGTCGATGCGGTCCATGCGGGATTTTCATGCACTTCGTTGCCAACCCGCGCAAGATTCTCCTGCAACGCGGACGCGCCGTGCCGATCATTGCGAAGAACCCGCTTGGCCTTCCTGCTACATGCTGCGCGAGAGACCAGAGCAGGAGAGACCCCATGCGCGTCGGCGTTCCCACCGAAATCAAGAACAACGAATACCGCGTCGGCCTGACCCCGGCAGCGGTCGCGGAGCTGACCGGCGCAGGCCATCAGGTCGCGGTGCAGAGCGGTGCAGGCCTTGGGGTCGATTTCGCCGATGCGGCCTATGCAGCGGCGGGCGCCACGATCCTCTCTGGTGCTGCGGAAGTGTTTGCGGCGGCGGACATGATCGTCAAGGTCAAGGAGCCGCAGCCCAGCGAAGTCGCCATGCTGCGCTCCGACCACCTTCTGTTCACCTATCTTCACCTTGCCGCTGACAAGCCGCAGGCCGAAGGGCTGATGGCGAGCGGTGCGACCTGCATTGCCTATGAAACCGTTACCGCTCCTGACGGTACTCTGCCGCTGCTCAAGCCGATGTCGGAGGTCGCAGGCCGGATGTCGGTGCAGTGCGGGGCGCACTATCTCGAAAAGCATCAGGGCGGGCGCGGCGTGCTGCTCGGCGGGGTGCCGGGGGTTGAGCCGGGCCGCGTGGTGATCCTCGGCGGCGGGGTCGCGGGCGTCAATGCGGCGCAGATGGCTGTCGGGCTGCGCGCCGATGTGACGATCTTCGATATCTCGCACCGCCGTCTGGCCGAGCTCGACATGGTGTTCGGCAACCAGATCCGCACCGCCTTCGCCTCCTCGGCCGCAATTGCCGAGGCCGTGCGCGGGGCCGATCTCGTGATCGGGGCGGTGCTGGTGCCGGGCGCCGCTGCGCCCAAGCTTGTCACCCGCGCCATGATCCAGTCGATGCGTCCCGGCGCGGTGGTGGTCGATATCGCGATCGATCAGGGCGGCTGCTTTGAAACCAGCCATGCCACCACCCACGAAGATCCGGTATTCGTGGTGGACGGCGTGATTCATTACTGCGTTGCCAATATGCCCGGTGCGGTGGCGCGCACCTCGACCATCGCACTCGGCAACGCGACCTTGCCTTATGTGATGAAGCTGGCGAACCTTGGGGCCGAGGCGGCGATGGCGGCTGATGCCCATCTGGCGGCGGGGCTTAATGTGGCAGGTGGCAAGATCACTCACGCAGCCGTCGCCGAGGCACTCGGCCTGCCGTTCGGCTGAACGGGGCACCGGCCTCGACGAAAGGGGCTTCATCAGGGTTCCTTTGGCCGCTACCCAGCGGGCCAAGTCGCATATCTGCGCGAAAGGGACCTTCCATGATGCACAAGCTCACCTTCAGTCTGGCGATGGCGCTTGGCGCCGCCACCGTGCTTCCTGCCGGGGCAGCGCTGGCCCAGACGGCCGCCGTGCCCGCTACCGCCCAAAGCGAAGATGTGCGCCTGACGGCCTTCCTCGATGCCGAGTTCGCCGAGCACGTGAAACGCCAGCCCCAGCTCGCCACGCGCCTGGGGCTGAAGGAGGGCGGCGACCGCTGGAACGACACCTCCGATGCCGCCGCCAAGGCCGAGGTCGAATGGCGCAAGGCCAGCGCGGCCAAGATGCGTGCAGCCTTCGACCGTGCAAAGCTTTCGCCCGAGGCGCAGGTCAATTTCGACATCTGGGCGCTTGAGGCCGAACGCACCGAACTATCCTATGCCAACCGCATCTATCGCCCGCCGTTCTATTCGCGGCTCTATTCGGCACACAGCCAGCTGCCCGACTTCCTGATCAACACCCATACCGTGGCCGACGCGGCGGACCTGAAGAACTACATCGCCCGCCTGCGCGGCCTGCCCGCGGTGCTCGACATGGCGATCGAGCGGACGAAGGCGAGCCAGGCTGCGGGCATCAACCCGCCGCGCTTCCAGATCGAGACGATCATCGCCGGCAGCAAGCAGCTCACCTCGGGCGCGCCTTTCGAAGCCAGTGACCCTGGTGCCCCGGACGCTGCGCTGTGGGCGGATGTGAAGGCCAAGACTGAAGCGCTTGTCGCGTCGGGCAAGCTGACACGCGCCGAGGCCGACACGCTGATCGGCGAGGCGCGTCAGGCGGTCCTCGCGCTTGCCCCTGCCTATGGCCGGGTGATCGCATGGGCCGAGGCGAGCCTGCCGACCGCGCCGAGCGGCAAGGTCGGCGCGCTGACTTTGCCCGATGGCCTTGCCTATTACGAGAATGAGCTGAAGCTCGTCACCACCACCGACATGACGGCCGCCGAGATCCATGCAACGGGCCGCGCCGAAGTCGCACGGATCGAGGCCGAGCAGGACGCGCTGGCGAAGCAGGCGGGCCTTGCCGATCGCCACGCCTTCTATGCCGAACGCGCAAAACTTAACCCGCCGCGCCAGTATGACGATGCGGCGCGCAAGGAATATCTCGACACCGCCAACGCCTTCGTCGCTCGCACCCGCACGCTGCTCGCACCCTATTTCGGCACCCTGCCTGCTTACGGGATTGAAGTGGTGCGCGAGCCTGCCTTCTCCGAAGTCGCAGGCGGCGCGGCCCATGCCTCGGCCCCCAGCCCTGACGGCAAGCGCCCGGCCAAGACCTATGTCCACCTCGTCGGCACGGTTCCCGATCCGGCGGCGATGTATACGCTGATGTGCCATGAGGCGGTGCCCGGGCATAACATGCAGGGCGATATTCAGGTGCGCCAGCAGGGCGGCCCGAAGTTCCGCGCGGTCACCGGCTATGTCGCGTTTGGCGAGGGCTGGGCGCTCTATGCCGAGGCGCTGTGCAAGGAGATGAACGCCTTCCCCGATATCGCGGCGGATTTCATGCGGCTGGATGCCGAGCTGTTCCGCGCCGCGCGGCTGGTGGTCGATACCGGCCTCCACGCGATGGGCTGGACCGAGGATGAGGCGGTCACTTACATGAACACCACCGGCCGCCAGCCGATCGAGCGGTCACGCTCCGAAGTGCGGCGCTACATTACGCTCCCCGGACAGGCGACCGGCTACAAGATCGGGATGCTCAAGATCATGGAACTGCGGGCCCGCGCCGAAAAGACGCTGGGCGCGAAGTTCGATATCAAGGGCTTCCACGACCTGCTGATCGCCTCCGGCTCGCAGCCGCTTTCGATCCTTGAACGCCGGGTGGACGAATGGATCGCCACATCGGCGGCGACTAGCTGACGTCGAAACTGACCTTGCCCGACATGGCATGGCCGTCGGCAGCGGCGGCCTGCCAGCGTATGTCATAGCTGCCGGTCGGCAGGGCCTTCTTGAGCGTCAGCGTCAGGGTTTTGCCATCGGCCGACCAGCTGGTGGTGAAGTTGCGGATCGGCATCTCGCCGTGGTTCGCCATGCCCGGCATTGCGGTCATGATGATGGTCGCGCCCGCCGTGGCCGGGCTGACCTTCTCGTTGAAGGTGAGGGTGATGACCTTGGTCGCCTTGGCCTTGGCGCCTGCCGCCGGGGTCGAGGCGGCGAGCTTGACGTGGGCCAGCAGCGGGGCACTCGGGACAAGCGCCGTCAGGGCGAGCGCGGCGAAGAGGGCAGAGATACGCATGGGGGGGGGTACGTCCTTCGTGTTGTCAGAACCAGAAACGGATACCGGCGACGAGGCTGGTGACGGAAGCGTCCTCGCTGCGCAAGCGCGCAAAGTCCGCACCCCTGCCGGTGCGCCATGATTGCTCGATGCCGATATAGGGCGCGAATTCGCGCCGGATTTCATAGCGGAGCCGCGCGCCAACCTCGATCTGGTCGATCCCTGCGCCGATGCCGAGTTCGGGAATGTCCTGCGCGGCGAGGTTCACTTCCATGCGCGGTTGCAGGATCAGGCGCTGGGTGATACGCTGGTCGATCTCCGCCTCGATGCGCGCGGTCACATCGCCCCTGTGCGAGACGAACAGCGCGGCGTCGACCTCGAACATGTAAGGCGCAAGGCCCTGCACGCCGATCACGGCATGGGTGGTGTCCGGCCCGGCGATGTCGTGGCGGACGCCGGCCTGCACATCCCAGAAGGGCGCGAAGGCGCGGGCGTAGAGCGCCTGCACCTCGGCATCCTCCGGCGAAGACCCGAATGCGCCTTCGCCTTCGCTCTTGAACCACAGTCGCTGGGTCTGGGTGCCGTAATAGCCCTGGATGTCCCAGAGGTAGAGATCCTCTCCTGCGCGGAGCTGGGCTTCGAGGCGGTCGCCCTGGAACCAGAACACCGGGAAATCGCCATGGGTGCGGCGCAGCTCATCGCGCGAGGCGGCCATGGCGTCTGCTCCCCAAATGGCGTCTGCGGCGCGCGGCGGACCGCTGCCGACCTCGGGCGGAGGCGGGGTCTCCATGCTCGGGCCGGGGGAGGCGTCTTCGGCCGGGGCGCCCATGCCGTGCCCGTCGTGCTCATCCTGCGCGGCGAGCGGGGCCGCGACGAGCAACGCCAGCAGGGCGAGCGCCCTCATGCGCCCGGCCCC